>CAYUAM010000041.1:0-10376 GCA_964442805.1 uncultured Anaerolineales bacterium
GAGACGCGCCTTCGGCACAAAGGCCTGCGGGTTGTCCGCCGACTTGCGGGAGGCCAACATGAGCTTCATGCCGCTTCTTTCGTACTGAAGTCTTGTGACGTGGTGCACTTCTTGGATGCGCCATGCCAGATGTGGTAGACCGTGCGTTGGTCGGACGCGCAGCACCCATGCATCAGCCTCCTCTCACGCTGTGGTCGCGATTGAACCGCCCGCCGTCCAACTATGTACTCGGTTGACGATCTCAATGTAACAGCCTATAGATGGAATCTGCCTGATTTGTGCTAGAATTCAGGTACTCATCCACCTAAATAGCAAGAAACTGGGCTGTTCCACTTAAATGTCAACAAGAAGATAACTTTGCAATCAGTATAGCATTTTTCGAGAAAAATTCGAACACCTATGGCCAAAAAACTCCTCGACCAAGTCCGCGATATTCTCCGCGCCAAACACTACTCCTACCGCACCGAAGAAGCCTACCTGGATTGGATCTGCCGCTACATCCTCTTCCACTGGAATGTGCGCGGCTCTGAGTCAATGACATTGACTTCGCCCAGCGACTAAGTCAATGGTCCCCGCAACTCCTCCAAGCCACCATGGGCAATAAAGTCGGCAAACTGGTTAAAGTCAGAAAAAATCCTCGCTGAAAGGAACCTTACCACCCAGTTCTCCGCCAGGGGCGAGATGGTGAGGACCGGCACCCCAGCCTCATAGGCCCGCCACATCTCCACCGCCGTCCCCATGCTGGCCTCGGGCAGATAGGCGATTAGGCAATCCACCTGGCCCGCCTCTTGGGCCAACTCCAGGAAACAGGCCTTCCCCTCCTCATCACCATAGGAAGGACTATCGGGGTGGAGGGTCCAAGGGTCGACGATCTCGGCCCCCGGGTAGTGGCTCAGGATGCTCTCTTGGATGATTTCCCGATAATCCTGGCCGTGGAGTTCTACCCCGGGCAAAGAACCCTGCATTATCCCAGCGATGAAAAAGCGCAAAAGATCTCCCTCTAGGCGGGGATGAAATGGCGACCCTTCAAGGAGATAGAGTGGACTATGCGGGCGTCCACCAGGCTATCCTCGGGCTGAGTGGTGGCCCGCACGGTGATGTAATCATGGAGGGGGCCGTTTATCACCTTCTCGGTGAGAGTCTCCTGCACCTGGAAGATGCCTGCGGAGTTGCTCATGGAGACGATGATCTCGATGGGCACTTCCTGGCCTCTGGCGATCATCACCCGGTCGATGGATAGGGCGGAGACGGAGTGGATGTTGATATTCCCCAAATCGAAGGCCATGCGCCCTCGCCCCTTGGTCATATCGGAGCCGTCGGCGATGGCCACCAGCCCTGCCTCAATGGTCAGGGGCACCGGCTCCAGGCCGTGGCAGTGGATGGCGTGGAGGATGAAACCCCGCAACTCGGTGCGCTGCTCCGGGTCCTTGTAGACCTGGGGCATCAGGCGATCCAGGATGGGGAGGGCCAGGTAAACGCTCCAATGGGCGTGGTCCTCCCGATGGACTTGGTTACCCAAATCGTGGAGGAGCGCTCCGGTCAGGACCACCAGGAAGGCATCTTCCATGCTTCCCGCACCGGAGGTGAGCACGTCGGGCTGAACACCGGCCTCGACCAGGAGTTCCAGCATCTTTATCGCGCTGGCTGCGGCCACCTTGGCGTGCACCTCCCCATGATCATTGAAACGCAACTTGGTGACGGCGATGTAGTCGGCCATATCCCAGTTGGCCCGCACCTCCGGGTCGGCCACCAGTATCTCGTACATCTGCCAGGCTTTGGGGTAGGCGGAGAGGGCATCTTGGATGGCAGCGATGCTCTCCTCCTCAAGTTCATCGTAGGCCGCGGGGAGGTCTATCTCTACCCCTCGGTTAGAATATTTCCGCTCCTCGCGCGTAACGGTAATCCTACTCATATCTCCCTCCAACTGAACTGATATTTTTAAGGACTCGACTATTGGGTTCGTGTGGTCTAAATCTCGGATAAGTAACCCCTAGCCCGCTAAGCCTTTTCTTCCCCTTTTGGGGATTTACACCAATTGGCCTTCTAGTGAACACAGTCCGAGCCATCGACGCTTCAGTTGCCCGACGACTCATATCCCTCGACCTGCTGAGCCAACTTCCTGCTTTAACATGCTATATCACTATCGGCTCTCGGTATTCCCCGAAGACCTCCCTCAGCACCTCACAGATCTCCCCCAAAGTGCCGTAAGCCCGCACCGCATCCAAGATGTAGGGCATCAGGTTCTCTGTCCCTTGGGCCGCCTTCCGCAGGGCCTCCAGGGCGCAAGCCAACTTATCGTTTTCTCGTTCCCGACGTACGCGAGCCAACCTTTCCCTCTGTCGCCTTTCCCCCTCAGGGTCCACACGGAGCAGAGGGATGGTCAGCGGCTCATCCAAGCAGTATTCGTTGACTCCCACGATGATCCGCTCCTTGGCGTCGATCTCCCGCTGGTAGCGATGGGCGCTCTCCGCTATCTTGCGCTGGAAATAGCCGGCCTCGATGGCGGGGATGACGCCCCCCAGTTCCTTGATCTCCTCGAATATCTGATAGGCCTCCTCTTCCATGCGGTTAGTCAAGGCCTCCACCAGGTAAGAGCCGCCCAGGGGGTCGACGGTGCTGGTCACCCCGCTCTCGCACTCTATGATCTGTTGAGTGCGGAGGGCCACACGGGCGGCTAAGGCGCTGGGCAAGGCCAAAGCCTCGTCCATGGAGTTGGTGTGCAACGATTGAGTGCCTCCCAGGATGGCAGCCAGGGCTTGGATGGTTACTCGCACCAAGTTATTCTCCGGCTGTTGGGCGGTCAGCGAGACCCCCGCGGTTTGGGTGTGAAAGCGGAGCCACCAGGAGCGGGGGTTCTTGGCCCCGAAACGTTCCCGCATCTCCCGGGCCCAGAGGCGTCTGGCCGCCCGATACTTGGCGATCTCCTCGAAGAAGTCGTTGTGGGCGTTGAAGAAGAAAGAGAGGCGAGGGGCGAAATCGTCCACATCCAGCCCTCGCTTCATGGCCGCCTCCACGTAATAGAGGCCATCAGCCAAGGTGAAGGCTAGTTCTTGAGCCGCCGTGGACCCCGCCTCCCGGATGTGATAGCCGCTTATGGAGATGGTGTTCCACCGCGGCACGTATTTAGAGCCGTACTCGATGGTATCCACGATGAGTCGCATAGAGGGCTCCGGGGGGAAGAGCCACGATTTCTGGGCGATATATTCCTTGAGGATATCGTTCTGGATGGTGCCCCCCAATTTCTCCTGAGGGATGTCTTTCTTCTCCGCGGAGACGATATACATGGCCCAGATCACCGCGGCCGGCCCATTTATGGTCATGGAGGTGGTGATCTCATCCAAAGGGAGGCCATCCAGCAGGATCTCCATATCGGCCAGGGAGGAGACGGCCACCCCGCATTTGCCGAACTCTCCCTCCGCCTCCGGGTCATCAGTGTCGTAGCCATAGAGGGTGGGGTAGTCGAAGGCGATGGAGAGGCCGGTCTCGCCATGCTCCAAGAGATACTTGAAGCGGGCGTTGGTCTCCTCGGCGGTGCCGTAACCGGCAAACATGCGCATGGTCCAGGGCCGCCCCCGATACATGGTGGGGTGGACCCCCCTGGTGAAAGGGTATTCCCCCGGGAACCCTAGGTCACGCTGGTAATCCAAACCGGCTAGATCTTCCGGGGTGTAGAGCCGCTCTATGGCCATGCCAGAGGTGGTTATGAACCGCTCCCTCCTCTCCGGAGATTGGGCCAGATGCGGCTTGAGGGTTTCCTCCTCCCACCTCAGCCGCTCCTCTTCTATCCTCCGCAACTCCTCCTGGTTAAACATGAGAAGACCTCCCGCAAGGATGCTCAATATTCGATTCCCTCTCTCCCCTTTACTCCCTCTTTATAGGGGTGTTTTATCTCCCGCATCTCCGTCACTAGATGGGCTCGCTCCACGATCTCCGGGGGGGCGTACCGGCCGGTGAGGACCAACTCTACCCCTTTGGGCTTCTCCTCGATGAGGGATAAGACCTCAGGGAGTTCGATGAGCCCCCATTTGAGGGCCACGTTCACCTCATCCAAGATGACCAGGTCGTAGGAGCCGGAGGTGACCGCCCGACGAGCCTCCTTCAGGGCCTCTTGAGCCATCTCCACGTCCACCGGCTCCGGCTTTTGTGGGTCCACGAATTGGGGGCGGCCGAACTGTCGCAGGGTGATCTCCGGGTGAAGGGCTAGGCTCTTCAACTCCCCGTAATTAGGCCACCCCTTCATGAATTGGATGATACAGACCTTCCAGCCATGGCCAGCGGCGCGGAGGGCCAGCCCCAAGGCTGCGGTGGTCTTCCCCTTGCCCTCTCCAGTATAGACCTGCACTAAGCCTTCCCTGAGCCCCATCTGCTTTTGCCTACAAATCTATTTCTTTCGAATCTCGCCCCGTTTTTGGAGGGCAGAGATGAACCCCTCCAGTCCCGCTCGGGCTGCCTCGCTCTGCAAGCGGAGCCTCTCCCGTAGGGCCTCCAGATCGACCAAGGGTGGCACCTTCTCATCGGGGGCCTTCTCGTAAAGTTCGACCAGCACCCCATGGGCCTCCCTAGGGTGAACGAAGGCGATCCTCTTGCCCCCCGTCCCTATGCGGGGCTCCTCATCGATGAGTTCTACGCCCCTCTCCTTCAGGTGAGCCAGGAGCCTTTGGATATCGATCACCTCGAAGCAGATGTGATGCATCCCCTCCCCCCGTTTCTGGAGGAAGCGAGCCATCGGGCCATCTTTGTCTATGGGTTCGATCAACTCCACCTCGCTCTCCCCGGCGGGCATGAAGGCCACCACTACCCGCTGCTCCCATTCCGCCTCGGTATGGGCCACTTTGAGGCCAAGGTCCTGATAGAAGATCAGGGCCTCCTCTATGCTCTTCACCGCCACGCCGATATGGTCGATCTTCTTGATCATGCTTTTCCTCCCCTTTGAGGCCTCAAGCGAAATCGGACTCTTAGGCGTGTCTAGGCCCTTCTCTAGTCAAAGATATCTAGCCTTTAGAGGCCCCAGGCGGTTTCGTATTCTCCGAACACCTCTCTTAGGAGGTCGCTTATCTCCCCCAAGGTGGCCAGGGCCTCCACACACTCTAGGATAGGGGAGATGAGGTTGCCATCCCCCTGGGCATCCTCCCTAAGGTGGTCGAGGGAGCCTTTGACCCTTATATTATCGCGGTTTTGGCGCAAGAGCGCCAGCCGCCCCCTCTGTCTCTCCTGAACCCGTGGGTCCACCCGCAAGAGGTTCCCTTGTTCCTCCTCTGGGCTGAGGAATCGGTTCACCCCCACTACTATCCGTTTTCCCTCCTCCACCTCTCGCTGATAACGGTATGCGCTCTCCGCTATCTCCCGCTGCATGAAGCCGGCCTCGATGGCCCGAACCGCTCCTCCCAGGGCATCTATTCGCTCTATATAACCTTGAGCCTGCTCCTCTATCTCCCGAGTGAGCCATTCCAGGTAATAACTCCCCCCCAGGGGATCGACGGTGTTGGTGACCCCGCTCTCGTGGGCCATGATCTGCTGAGTGCGCAAGGCTATCTGCACCGCCCTCTCGGAGGGGAGAGCCAGGGCCTCGTCCCAGGAGTTGGTATGGAGCGACTGCGTCCCTCCCAGGACGGCGGCTAGGGCCTGCAGGGCCACCCTTATCACGTTGTTGAGCGGCTGCTGGGCGGTGAGGGTGGAGCCGGCGGTCTGAGTATGGAAGCGGAGGAGGCAAGAGCCCTCCTGGGCCTTGAACCTTTCCCGCATGAGGCGGGCCCAGAGGCGCCTGGCGGCCCGGAATTTGGCCACCTCTTCCAGGAAGTCGCTATGGGCGCTGAAGAAGAAGGAGAGGCGAGGGGCGAACTCATCGACCTCTAGCCCCCTGGCTAAGGCCGCCTCCACGTAGGCCATGGCGTTGGCTAAGGTGAAGGCCACCTCTTGCACCGCCGTGGCTCCCGCCTCCCGGAGGTGGTAGCCGCTTATGGAGATAGTGTTCCAATGGGGCATATTCTCCTGGCAGTAGGCGAAGATATCGGTGGTCAAGCGCATGGAGGGGCGAGGGGGGAAGATATAGGTTCCTCGGGCCACATATTCCTTCAAGATGTCATTCTGGACGGTGCCCCGTAATTGGGAGGGAGCAACCCCCTGTTTCCTGGCCACCGCTATATACATGGCCAAAAGGATGGGCGCGGTGGCATTTATGGTCATGGAGGTGGAGACTTGATCCAAGGGGATATCAGCCAGGAGCAGCTCCATATCGGGCAGGGCGGAGATGGCCACCCCTACCTTGCCCACCTCCCCTTCCGCCAAGGTGTGGTCCGAATCGTAGCCCATCTGGGTGGGGAGGTCGAAGGCCACCGATAGCCCGGTCTGGCCTTGCTCCAGGAGGTATTTGAAGCGAGCGTTGGTCTCCTCGGCGGTAGCGTAGCCGGCGTATTGGCGCATGGTCCAGAGGCGCCCCCGGTACATGGTGGGGTATATGCCCCGGGTGAAGGGGTACTGGCCGGGGAAGCCCAGATCCTTTAAGTAGTCAACTTTCGCCTCTTGGGGAGTGTAGAGGCGCTCCACGGAGATGCCGGAAGCGGTCTGGAACTCTCCCTTCAACTCCGGTTGACGCTCCAGCGAGGCTTTCAAGGTGGTGGTTTCCCTTCCTTGCTCTTGTCCAAGGCTCTCCCTCAGGCAAGGATGACCCTCCCACAATAGGGGAGGGCCAAATAAACTCTATCATGGCCCATGGTCCCTTGTCAACCTTGACAAGACCCAAATCCCTGCTAAGATGTAAGAATATATTGAAGCGGGGGGGAGAGGTGGAGCGAGAAGAGGTATTGGAAAGAGCGGAGTCGGAAGGGGTGAAGTTCGTAAACCTATGGTTCACCGACGTAGTGGGCATGGTCAAGAGCGTGACCATCCCTCTCGATCAACTTCCCGATTGCCTCGATTACGGGGTCTGGTTCGACGGCTCCTCCGTGGAGGGGTTTGCCCGCATCGCCGAGAGCGACATGTACCTCATGCCCGACCTGGACACCTTCGCCATCATCCCTTGGGAGAAGGAGGAGAGCAAGACCGCGCGTCTCATCTGTGAAGTCTATACCCCTCAGGGAGAACCCTTCCAAGGCGACCCGCGAAGGGTCCTGAAAAGGGCCCTGGAGGAGGCCAAAGGGATGGGCTATCTCTATAAGGCCGGACCGGAGATCGAGTTCTTCCTCTTCAAGCCTCACGATGATGGCGCCATCGCGCCTCGACCCCACGATCAGGCCGGATATTTCGATGTCCCCACCGACCTGGACATCGATGTCAGACGACAGATGGTGAGGGCGCTAGAACCCTTCGGCGTTCGGGCGGAGGCCATCCATCACGAGGTGGCTCCGGGGCAGCATGAGATTGACTTTCAATACAGCGAGGCCCTGCAGGCCGCCGATAACACCATAACCGTGAAACTGACGGCCAAGGCTATCGCCCAATTGAATGGCCTCCACGCCACCTTCTTGCCCAAGCCCCTCGCCGGCATCAACGGCTCGGGGATGCATACCCATCAAAGCCTCTTCACGGAAAATGGAGAGAACGCCTTCGTCGACCCCCACGACGAGTACGGCCTCTCCGAGGTAGCCCGCTATTTCATCGGCGGCCAGTTGCACCACGCCCGAGGGATGTGCGCCATTTTGGCCCCCTTGGTCAACTCCTATAAGCGGCTGATACCGGGGTATGAGGCCCCGGTCTATATCAGTTGGGCGCGCATCAACCGCTCCGCCCTGATCCGCATACCCCAGGTGAACCCGGCCAGGAGGGATCAGACTCGCCTGGAGTTGCGCTGCCCCGACCCCAGTTGCAACCCCTATCTGGCCTTCGCGGTGATGCTAAAGTGCGGCTTGGACGGCATAAAGAAGAAGATCTCTCCGCCGCCTCCCTCTGAAGAAGACCTCTATCATTTAGAGGATAGGGGAGATTTGGAGACCCTCCCCGGTTCCCTCTTCGAGGCCTTGGAGGAGTTGAAGGGGGACGAGGTAGTGCAGGAGGCCCTGGGCTCCCACATATATGAATGGTTCGTGAGGGCCAAGAGGCTGGAGTGGGATGCTTACCGAGCCCAGGTAACCCCCTGGGAGTTACGGGACCTCCTCATCTATTAGTGCTCCTTTTGAGTGGCGTCAGGAGACGACCCCTGATGGCTAAAATCGAGAAAGGGAGCCAGATGGTAACATCTGGCTCCACCATCAATTGAGACGGACGCTCGCGGAAAAATCCTGTGTTTTGTAGCGTGTTCGCAGTGAGCATTACGTTGCTTAAATCACTTACAGCAATGTATAATGAATAAGATGACCGTTTTTCATGCTCCTAAGTTGGCTTCGTATAATGGTCGTTTCCCTTGAGCATCGGCTCTTGATCGGCGGTGTTATCTAAAGAGAGGTGAATTGATATGGAAAATAGGGATGTGGCCGTCTTTATCGACTTTGAGAATATCTATATATCGGTGCGCAACAAATACGATGCTGACCCCAATTTCGAGTCCATCATGGATAAATGCAAGGACTACGGACGGGTCATCTTCGCCCGGGCCTACGCGGACTGGTACCGTTATCCTCGGGTCACTAGCGCTCTATACGCTAACACCATCGAGCCCATCTATGTCCCCACCTACTACTATGACCGGGAGGATAGTCAGAGTAGCAAGGCCATAAAGAATAGCGTGGACATCCACCTTTGCATAGACGCTATGAAGACCCTCTACAGCCACCCCAATATCGCCACCTATATCCTGGCCACTGGGGACCGGGATTTGATACCCTTGGTAAATAGCATCCGTCAGCATGGCAAAAGGGTGGTGGTGATAGGGGTAGGGGGAGCCTCCTCCTCCCACCTGGTCCAGAGTGCCGATGAGTTCGTGCTCTATGGACAATTGATCGACAAGGAGGTGATAGAGCCCTCCAAGGACCTCTATAAGGCCCTGGTGGAGGCGATCCATTTGGCCCGGAACAGGGGGAAGGTATGTACCCTGGCCTCCCTAAAACTCCTCATGGTGGAGATCATGGGAGGCTTCGATGAGCAGGATTACAAGGACCCCCAGGGGCGCCCCTTCACTAAATTCAAGGATTTCGTGAAAGAGGGGGAACGGCGCGGGTTGGTACAGATCTTCACCAGTGGCACGGTGAACGAGGTCTTCCTCCCCGGCGAGGACCCCTATAAACTGAGCCATTTCGTGTCCAAGCCGCCATCGGAGGAGGAGAAGGAAGAGACAGCGGAGGAAGAGGAGGTTCCCATAGGTTCTCACGAATGGCAAACCTTCAGGGACGCCATGGAGCAGTTCGACGAGCCGGTCCTCTTCGTCCAGATATACAACTCCCTGCGGGGCCTTAGGAACCGGGAGGTTATAGACCTTTCCAACGCTCAGATAAGGGAGATGATCAAGCAGGCCATAAAGGATGGGCTCCTCGTTAGGACCAGCCGGGGCATCCACAATTATTACCAACTGAACCCTGAGCACTCCTTGCCCGGATGACGGGCCCTCCGAAGTCGGGGGCAGCGAGGCGAGGGAGTCTCTTCGAAGAGCGAGGGAGCATGATTAAATTGATCGCCAACCCCATAGCAGGGCGAAGGAGGGGGGCCAAAGTCCTGCCCCAGATGCGAGAGGCTCTCCATCAAGCCGGGCTGGAATATAGCGAGGTTCTCACTACCAAGCCTTTGGAGGCCATGGATCTAGCCCGTCAGGCCGCCGAGGAAGGCTATAGATTGGTGGTGGCCCTGGGAGGGGATGGCACCTGTCACGAGGTGGCCAACGGCCTCCTCCAATCGGGCCACCCCGAGGTGGTTTTGGGGATGGTCCCCATCGGCACGGGGAACGACTTCGCCGCCATGTTCGACACCCCTACCGACCCCGACGCCCTTTGCCAACGTTTCAAGGAGGGAAAGACCCGTCTCATCGATGTGGGGCGAGTCAACGACCGCTATTTCGTCAATGTGGTCGGGGTGGGGTTCGACGCCCTCTCCTCCATCGAGGCCCTCAAGATCCAAAGCCTCCTCAGTGGATTGCCCCTCTATCTGGTGGCCGTCCTCCGCACCCTGCGCGCCTATGAAGTCCCCCACATCACCGCTGACCTGGACGGGCAGAAGATATCGATGACCATGACCATGTTCTGCGTGGCCAATGGGAAGCGGGAGGGAGGAGGCTTCCTCGTAGCCCCCGATGCGGAGAACGACGATGGCCTCTTCGAGATCCTTTTGGCTCGAGGGTTGGGCCGCCTGGGCATACTTCGCCTCTTGCCCGAGGTGATACGGGGGACTCATGTGGACAAGGAACCGGTGACCATGGCCAAGGCCAAGAGGGTGACCTTGGACTCTCCCGACCCCTTGCCCGTTCACGCCGATGGCGAGATCCTATACACTGACGCTCACCACTTGGAGTTCGAACT
>CAYUAM010000042.1:0-10361 GCA_964442805.1 uncultured Anaerolineales bacterium
AAAGAGGTGCCCATGGGGGTGAGGCTATTCTTGATCACCCGCGGGATGGTGCCTCGGGCCTCCCCCCGGTAGAGGAAGCCCCAGCCCCAATAGCCGAAGCCGGCCAGGACCACTATGGCGGCCATGAAGGAGACGAATAGGCCCAGTTTGAAGGAAAATGGGGTATATTTGAAGCGCACCAAGTGTTTCCCCGCCTCCAAAGGTACCGCCCGAAAGTTGCCATCGGCGCGGTAGATGGCCGTTTCCCGTTCCCCCGCTTGAATCTGGTCGAAGGCCTTCCAGCCGGGGAAGTAACTATCGCTCAGGACCAGCCACCCTGGCCAGGGCATCTCTACTTCCACCGTCACCTGGTTGATGGTGTACTCCCTGATAGTGGCCGTCGCTTCCCCAGGAGCGACCTGGGGAGAGGGCCATCCCTCTGGAGGCTCCTCCTCTAGGAGGACTACCCGGCGGGGGTCGAAAGATTTGAGCCTTTCTAGCAGCCTTCCTCTATCCTTTATCACCTCCGCCTCCGGCACCGCGAAGGCCCGGGGCAGGTAGTCATCATTCCGGTAGATGCGCACCTCATCATCGTAGACCAAGGTATATCCGGGATTAGGGATATGTTGGGTGGTGACCACATATTTGACGTTGAGGAGGTCGAGGAGGGGCGAACTTAAGGAATCATAGTTGTATAAGGGGGCGATGCGGTTGTAGAGGAGTTCTCCCTGCTCTTCGATGAGGCCCATGAACTCCGCATATTGCTGGGGGATGATGGAGTCGTATCCCCGAACGTCGAAAAGGTCGTAAAACATTGGTGCGTTGGCGTTCAGGGTCTTCTCGCCGGGGGCGTTGAAGGTGGTGAGGCGGAAGGGTTCTGAGTCCTGTTTCAGAAAGGCCAGGGAAGAGGGGGTAAACTCCCTCAGTTTGGGGTCGGCGGCCGGGTTGAACCCCCTGCCCATGAGGAAGAGGTCAAAGATTATAACCGCTGCGGCCAGGGGCTTCCAAAGCCGGTGAGTGCGGGCCACTAGTAAGACTAGGCCGCTAGCGCCTAGAAATATGGTCAAATGGAAGAGATTTGGCCACTGGTAGGAAAGGAAGGCGCGTCCTTGGCCGAAGGCGGCCTGGGCCATCTGCGAGGCGGCTAGGGCTCTATCAGCCAGGGGGACGAAGGGCTGCGGCCGCAGGAAGACGAAAAGCAGCGCCAAGGAGGCCAGCCCACCACCGATGAGGGCCAGCCACCCCAGGAGGCGAGGCCATCGAAAGGTTCCCTGGGAGAGATGGTCGGCCCCCAAGCCGGCCAGGACGGCCACGCTTAGGGTGTAGGGGAAGACCCAGCGGAAGGGGGTGTGGAGTTGGCCATAGCCGGGCAGGAGGTAGAAAAGCAGGGCATAGAGGGGGGTGCCGAAGACGAAGAGGAGGGAGAGGATGGCCAGGGAGGCGAAGATCCAGAAGTGGCGTTTGTGCCTTCCCCCGAAGGCCACTACCGCCAGGAGGAGGGGCAAGAGGCCCAGGGAACTTCCCGCCTCTACGTAGTTCTTTATCCCCCAGAAGATGGGCCGAGGGAGGGAGACGGTCTGGCGGCTGACCAGGTCCAGGTAGCCGTGGCGGGCGGGGTTGCCGAAGAAATCGGGGACCAGGAAGGTAATGGCCTGGCGGAGGGGGAAGGCGTAGCCTATCACCTCCTGATAGGAGGCCGAGGCCTGGCGGAAATTCCGGCTCACTAGTTCATAGAGGGGGATAAGTTGTATCCCTCCCAGCCCAGCGCCCAAGGCCACCATGGCCAGGAAGCCCAGGGCCAGGAGGCCAACCCCCTTCCCATCTCGGTTCTTCCGCCAGAGGAGGGCCAGCCGACAGAGGGCATAGAAACCGGCCACCAGGAGGACGTAGTAAGAGATCTCGATGTGGCCGGCCAGGAATTGGAGGCCCAGGACCATGGCCCCCAGCAGGAGATAGGGGATAGGCGACCTCTTGGGCTCACTTTCTTGCCTCTGGAAGGCCAACTCCATCAAGGCCAGGAGCAGGGGCAGCCAGGTGACGGCGGCGATGACCTGGGGCCAGACCACGCTGACCACCACGAAGCCGCTGAAGGCGTAGGTCGCCCCGGAGATGAAGGCAGCCCAACGGCCAGCCCCCAGGACGCGCAAATAATAATACATGAATAAGGCGGCCAAGAAGAGGTGAAGGGCGGTGAAATAGCCGTAGGCTTGGGGCAAGGGCAAGAGGTAGAAGATGACGCTCAAGGGGTAGAGGGCCGAATGTTGCCCCGCCGCCAGGAAGGGCACCCCGCAGAAGATGTAGGGGTTCCAGAGGGGTATCTGGCCAGCGCGCAACGATTGGACGATGAAACTCTTCCAGGCGTAATTTTCCAGGAGCAAATCGCCCAGGAGTTCGTTATGGGGGGCGGTTATGCCGAATTGGGAGGCATAGGCCTGCCAAGGGGGGAAGACGAAGAGGTTGTCGAAGGGGACCAGGCTCTTCCCCCCGAAAAGCACCGGCCCAAAGAATAGGAGGGGCAGAAGGAGAAGCCCCAAGATGGCTAGAAGGTCGTAGTATCTCCTCTTCAATGAGACACCTTTTCTTCTCGATGGCTACCTGATTTGTGATTATAGTGGCCCCGCCGCGAATGGTCAATTGGCCCATCCTATATCCCTGAGACGCTGCCATAGGGTGGGCCAAGAAAAAAGGGGCCAGATATTATTCTGGCCCCCGGGACCATCTTGAGGCAACGGCTTGCTAGGCCTCGCTCACTCCTCTAAGTCCAGGCGCAGATGCAACTCTCTCAGTTGCTCCTCCGACACCGGGCCGGGGGCTTGGAAGAGGAGGTCCATGGCGCTCTGGGTCTTGGGGAAAGCGATCACCTCCCGGATGCTGTTCTCCCCGGCCAAGACCATCACCAGCCGGTCTATGCCCGGGGCGATGCCCCCGTGGGGAGGGGTGCCGTATTCGAAAGCGGTGAGGAGGTGGCCGAATTGGCTCTCTATGGTCTCCCGGGAGAGGCCCATGATCTCGAATATCAACTCCTGGACCTCCCGGCGGTGGATACGGATGCTCCCCCCTCCTATCTCCACGTCGTTGCAGACCAGGTCATATTGCTGGGCCTTGGCCGCGCCGGGGTCGGTCCGGAGGAGGGGGATATCCTCCTCCCGCGGGGCGGTGAAGGGGTGGTGCTTGGCGTCCCAGCGCCCCTCTTCCTCTTTCCACTCGAAGAGGGGCATATCCACTACCCAGACGAAGGCCAAAACATCGGGGTCCCGCAGCGTCAGCCGCTCCCCCATCTCCAAGCGCAGGTGGCCCAGGGATTCGGCTACCACCTGGGGTCGGTCGGCTACCAGGAGGAGGAGGTCGCCCGGTTGGGCTTCCAGGCGGGATAAGATGGCCGATGCCTCCTCCGAGGCTAGATGTTTGGCCACCGATGACCGTATGTGGCCTCCCTCTTCTATGGCCATGGAGATGAGCCCTTCAGCCCCCTGGCCTTTGGCCAATTCGGCCAGTTCGTCGATCTCCTTTCGGCTGTAATCGGCGCACCCGGGGGCCTTTATCCCCTTGACCTTCCCGCCGGCTTCTACGGTGGAGCGGAAGACCTTGAATTCGCTCCCTGCGGCCAGGTCGGTCAGGTCGACCAGTTCCAGGCCGAAGCGCAGGTCCGGCTTGTCGCTACCATATCTCTCCATGGCCTCCTGATAAGATAGGCGGGGGAAGGGCTTAAACATGAGCCTCTTATCCGATACCTCCTCCACGATGGAGGCGAAGAGTTCCTCGGTCAGGCGGAGGATATCCTCCTGCTCCACGAAGGCCATCTCCAAATCCAGTTGAGTGAATTCCGGCTGGCGGTCGGCCCGCTGGTCCTCGTCGCGGAAGCAGCGGGCTATCTGGTAGTAGCGGTCGAAGCCGGCCACCATGAGGAGTTGCTTCAACTGTTGCGGAGACTGGGGCAGGGCGTAGAAGGTGCCGGGGTGGACCCGGCTGGGCACCAGGTAGTCCCTGGCCCCCTCCGGGGTGCTCTTGATGAGGATGGGGGTCTCTATCTCGATGAAGCCGCGGGCGTCGAGGAAGCGGCGGATGTGGCTGACCACCTTGTGGCGGAGGAGGAGATTCTTCTGCATGGCTCGCCGCCGGAGGTCGAGGTAGCGGTAACGGAGGCGCAGAGTCTCGTCTATGGCCCCCTCATCGCTGATGGTGAAGGGCGGGGTCTGGGCCTCGTTGAGGATCTCCACCCTTTTGGCTGCCACCTCAATATCCCCGGTGGCCAAGGCGGGGTTTTTCATCTCCTCCGGGCGGAGTCTCACCTCCCCTTGGGCCCGAATCACGTATTCGTTTCGCAGTTGGCTGGCGATCTGGTGAGCCTCTTTAGAGATGGCGGGGTTAAAGACCAGTTGTGTGAGACCATCCCGGTCGCGGAGGTCGATGAAGATGAGTCCCCCGTGGTCGCGGCGGCGATGGACCCAGCCGGCCAGGGTCACCTCCCGGCCCTCATCCTCCGCCCTCAGTTCCCCGCAAGTGTGCGTCCTCAACATTGCTCTCCCCCAACTAGAGCATCACAAAGTTGTTGTAGGGGAGGGGCTTGCCCGTCCTGAGCGCAGCGAAGGGTCCCCTCCCGCTTTCAGGAGGCCACAAGGGCCTCCCCTACACATCAAACGTTGTTGCTCAGCGCTTTGACCAATTCCAATATTTCCTCAAGGGCGGCACTGTCGTTGATGTTGAAGCCTTTCCAGTTGCCCTCAGCGTCATAGGTTGATATCCTGATATAGCTTCGCCTGACTTCCCAATAGGCTAGGACTTTGCCTTTCAGCTTAATAGAGATTCCCCAAGGTTTGTAATCTAAGGCAATAGCGTTGCCTCCCCAGCTTTTCATCTCTTCTAGAAATCTACTCGCCAATCTTCTAGCCTCGTCATCTCTTATGTATTCCAAGAGTTCAGCCTTGGTTGGTACCGGTTTCTCAGGCTCAGGCTTTCTGGCTGTCTCCACAGGCGTATAGACCACCATTGTGGAGCCGTCGTCCAATTTGACCGGCTGGAAGGAGTAAACAGATATCGATACTTCCTCAGAAATCCACCTGCATCTGGAGAGAAGACGTTGAGAGAACGAGGGCGCAATGAGCATCAGCCTGGGCCTCTTGCTTGCGTCAATGGAATGGCCCTTGTAGACTGCGGCGATACCCTCAATATGAGTGGCAATGTAGTCGTAATAATCCAGCCCTTGCATGAGCATTTCGTCGCTTTCCTCGACCTTCAGTTCAGCTAGTACGAGGGTTCCGTCGCTGTCCACTAAAAGCACATCGAGAGGTCCGCGCTCCGTCTTCCTTTGGTGGTCAACAAAGTTCAGGCCCTCCTCGATGAGAGTTGGTGCTTGCCTGACTGCATTCTCTAATTCCTTCTCTGTAATTTCCACTCTCTTATAGTTCCTCATTTCCTATCCCCTCCTGCAGACTCCCTCAACGTTTGACTCATAAGCCTAAAACATCTTCGTCTCGTTGATGGTCAAGGCGAACTCGCAGCCCAAGAATCGCACCGCCCGCCTGGTCATCAGCATCCGGGACATGAAGATCTCGAAATACTCCATCACGCTCGATATCTCCGTGTCCACCTCCAATTCCAGGGTTATGGTCCGGGCCTCGGCATCCACCCGCACGAAGGAACGCTGGGCGGCGTAATTTACCCGGTCGTGGATATCGAAGGATAGCATGTCCGGGTTCTGCACCCGGGAGCGGTGGACATCGGCCTTATCGCCGATGATCACCGCCGCCGATATCTCGCTCACCGCTTCCCCCCGCTCCTCCTCGTGGTTGCCGATGGCGGCCATGACCAAGGCGATTTCCGGGGGCTCCATCCCCAGGCGGCGCAGGATGTCCAGGGCGATGAGGGCGCTGGCGCTGGCGTGGGCATCGCGGTGGATGGCGTTGCCGATGTCGTGGAGGTAGCCGGCGATGGCCGCCAGTTCCGCCCTCCTCTCCGGGTAGTCCAGCCGGAGGAGGATATTCATAGCGATATTGGCGGTCAGGCTGGCGTGTCTATGGCCGTGCTCGGTGTAGCCCAGGGTGCGCAGTTGCTCGTTGGCCGACTCTAAAAGAGCCACCACCTCCGGGTCTCGCTTTACCTGGGCCAAGGTAACGATGCGAGTGGTGTCTTCTTCGTTAAGTGCCTCTTCAGGTTTCTCCGTCTTCATCCGAAGGCCGTTCCAAATATAGTATACCATCTTTTGAGGGGTAAAGCAGGTGGCAAGTGGGGCAACTCATCCCTCCGTCGGCGCGAGACAAAGGGCCGTCGCAGCGGGGACAGAGGAGGATATCGCATATATCATCTCCCGGTGGCCTGGCTGGGGGCTTACCGCTTTTCTGGGCCCATATCAGATCGTAATAACCTTGCCAGGGCTTCATATCCACCTCCTCCAGGGAGAGGGAGGCCAGGAGAGCCTGGAGCCTCTTCCTCCCCAGGGCGCGGCCGGGGAAGTAGAGGGCGTCGCGGCTGGCCCGGTTGCTGACCAGGAGGGTGCCCCCGGGGGCCAGGACCCTGGCCATCTCTTCTAGGGCCTGGGCCGGGTGGGGCATGAACTCCAGAGCCTCGATGCAGGTAACGGCAGCGAAGGTCCGATCGGGGAAGGGCAAGCGGCTGGCCTCCTTCCAAACCAGGCTCACCGGGCAGCTATAACCTCGCACCTTGCGTTGTGCCTCCTCTAGCATGGGCAGGGAGAGGTCGAGGCCCACCAGATGGCCCTGGAAATCGGGGCGGCGTAGCAGGCTCAGGATCACCCTCCCCGTGCCCGTCCCCACATCTAGGATCAAGGGCTCCCTCCAGCCTCTAAGCCTCTTCTCCAAAGGTATGGCCAGGTTCCAAGCATCATCTCCCTGGTCGTAAGCCTTCACCTGGTCGTAACTTTTGGCACCCCAGTCGTAGAGGAGCCGCACCACCCCGGGGCCCAGGTAGGCCCCTTCGGTGAGGATGAAGAGCCAATAGCCCAGCCCCACCAAAAGGAGGGCTGGGACGAGCCAGACCAGGAGCCTCATCTAGACACCGCTACCGCCCCTATCATCATCCCCAACATGGTGAAATATTGGATCCGGCCCAAGTACCAATCGCCCCGCCCTCGACGCTTCAGGGCCGGTTGCAGGAGCACTTGGGGCAGGAGGAGTAGCCCCATGGCCCCGGCCAGGACCGGTTCCTTGGCCAGGAGCAAAATGGCCAGGGCCCCTATTTGGGTCAAGTTGAGGGTCGATACACCCTTCCCTCGTTGCCCTGCTCCTATGGCCTGGAAGGCGTAGAGGGCCAAGGTGTAGAGGAAGGCCCACAAGAGGGCCTTCCCTTCTCCTCCCCTCAGCCAGCCCGCTATCGTCTCTAGCACCGTCCCCTGGATGGCCAAGGAGGCGAGGATGAAATAACCCATGAGCCAGGCCAGCCCGCCCCCGTATAGGGCTCCCAAGAAGTGGCTCTTCTCCAGGCCGGCGCGGCGGCGAAGGGCCTCCAGCCCGGCCACACAAACGGCCAGGGCGGTCAGGATTACCACCTTCCAGCCCAGGAGTATGGCGGCGAGGAAGGCCAGGGGTATGGCGAAACCCAAACTGGCCAAGGGGCCGTGAAAGCGAGGCCAAACTGCTCCCCGCCACCAAGCCCATCTCTTCTCCAGCCAGGCGAAAAAGCGATGGGCTAATGAGCCGGGCAGGGTGTAGGGAGGGGGAGAGAGCCTAATCTTTTCCCGAGACTCGCCTTCTAGGGCAGGGTTGGGCGAGGCCAGGGTTACCGCGGCCCACCAGATGGTGCCCAGGAGCGGGTCCGCCAGGAAGAGGGCCAAGAGGAGGGAGAGGACTACCCATCCCTCCGCCCTCAGCCCCCCCGAGGCCACCGCCCCGCAGAGGACAGCCCAAGCAGGGCCTAGCCAACTTGCTCGCCTAGCCCAGCGCGCCTCCAAGTGGAAAAGAAGGCCGGGGCCAGACCCCGCATCCTTTCGCTCCAAGGTCCCTCCCGAATAGTAAATTTGATTATACCATTGACTTGTCCTGGTGGCTAAGGTAGAACGTCGCTTTTTTGAGGCTGAAATCGGGGCATTCACGCCCATTGGGGCAGTGGCCTTTTGTCTGGGATATAGTATATACTAGGGCCGAGACGATTGGCGTCATGGATCAGGTAGCAGGCTATCCGCGTTATCTGAGGCCGGGCTTTACCCCTTTCGACCCCCTGGAGTTGGCCGCCCTCACCGAGAAGGTGGCCGGTAGCGGCCCCTCCCGCAAATACACCGACTTTTACTGCGTGGGCGTTTACGGGGGCATCTCCACCGCTTATACGGTGGGCTGTCCTCTGCGCTGCGTCTTCTGTTGGGTGGATTTCTCCCGCGACTTCCCGGAGAGCCACGGCCACTTCTACACCCCGGAGCAGGCCTTCAACCGACTGGTCAGGAATGCCCGGAAAAGGGGCCTTTCCAAACTGCGCATCTCCGGCGGCGAGCCCACTTTGGGGAGGGAGCACCTCCTCAGGGTTTTGGATCTGATCGAGGGCACCACCTACCTCTTCATCCTGGAGACCAACGGGCTCCTATTGGGCGCAGAGCCAGATTTTGCCTCTCAAGTGGCCAGGTTCAGCAACCTTCACCTGCGGGTCTCCCTGAAGGCGGGGACGGGGGAGGGGTTCCAGGAGAGGACTGGGGCCGAGGGCCGGTTCTGGGAGTTGCCCTACCAGGCCGTCGCCAACTTGGCCCGGGCCGGGGTCAGTTTCCACGTGGCCGCCATGAGCGATCCCCGGCTCATGCCCCCAGAGGAGAGGGCCGAGATGGTGCGCCGGCTCCAGGAGGCAGGCTACCACGGTTACCTAGAGGAGGAGACCTGCGACCCCTACCGCACCTCCATAGTTAGGCTAAGGGAGGCGGGCTTCGAGGTCTTCTAGGGGCGCTTGAGGGGAAGGGACGGCTACTGACCCTTCTCGCGTATTCCCACCAGCAAACAATCTGGCTGGACCAGAGGGCTGGCCACTACCTTGATCCCATCCAGGCTGAACTTCCCTTGGGATAGAACCTCGGGGTGGACGTAGCAGGTATCGGGCCGCCGCCCGAACTTCTCCAAATAGCGCTGAGCGGCCGCCTGAATCTTGGAGGGGAGGGGCCTCTTAGGGTCGTCGTCGAACCAAAGTAAGCCGAGGGTCAATTCTGGAGCCATAGCACACAGGTTCTATTATACCAGAACATGCGCGCTATGTCAAGGGTGGAAAAAGAGATCGGAAAAGCCGATCTCCTTACCTTTGAGGCTTATCTATTCCGTGGTTTTCTGGGCGGCGTTGAGCCGCTTCATGAGGCGCGATTTGCGGCGGGCGGCGTTCCTCTTATGGATGACCCCCTTGACCGCCGCCTTGTCCAGGGCGCTTGCGGCTTGGGTAGCGACCTGCTTGGCCTCCTCCAGTTGGCCCTGGGCGATCAACTCATCTGTCTTCTTGATGAAGGTCCGGGGCTGGGAAAGGTAGAGGCGGTTGCGCAGCCTCCTCTTCTCCGAGGACCGGAGCCTTTTCTTCGCCGATGCAGTGATAGGCAAATTTCCCTCCTTCCAGCGTCCCAAATGATACCCCACTTTGACCCGTTTGTCCAGTCGAGCCCTTTCTTCATTTCTTGGCTATAATAGAGGGCCATGGAAGAGGAGCGAGTGGGACAACTGGCCCGGGCAGCGGGATTGGTCATGGTGGCCTTCGTCCTCAGTCGGGCCCTGGGCCTGGCCCGGGAGATGATCATCGGGAGCCAGTTCGGCACCTCCTGGGAACTGGACGCCTACCTGGCCGCCTTTCGCCTCCCCGATCTCATCTTTCAGGTCATCGCTCGGGGAGCGGTGGGCTCAGCCTTCATCCCCGTCTTCACCGAATACTTGGCCAAGGGGGATGAGAAGGGGGCCTGGCGGCTGGCCAGCGCCGTCCTTAACCTGCTCCTCATGGTCGTTACTATCGCTAGCCTCTTGGCAGCCATCTTCGCCCCCACGCTCGTGGCGCGGGTGGTCGCTCCTGGCTTCGACCCCCAACAGCAGGCCCTCACCGTGCACCTTATGCGCCTCATGCTGGTCTCCACCGTGCTCTTCGCCGTCTCCGGCATCGCTATGAGCGTCCTTAACTCCTTCCAGCACTTCCTCTTCCCCGCCCTGGCCCCGGCGATCTACAACCTCTTCATCATCGCCGGAGCCTTGCTTTTGGCCCCGCGAATGGGCGTCTACGGCTTGGCCGTGGGGGTGGTGGTGGGCTCTGGGGCGCATCTCTTGATCCAGGTGCCGGAGTTGTTCAAGAAGGGGCTGGCCTATATCCCGGTCTTGGGCCTAGGCCACCCGGGGGTGAGGGAGGTGGGACGGCTGATGGGGCCCCGTATCTTGGGACTGGCCACCATGCAGATAAACTTCCTGGTCAACACCATCCTGGCCTCCGGCCTG
>CAYUAM010000043.1:0-10340 GCA_964442805.1 uncultured Anaerolineales bacterium
CGGGTTGGCGAGCCACTCGCCCACGTGTGACGCCCCCTGCCCGTTCACGCCGATGGGGAGATCCTCTACACCGACGCCCACCATCTGGAGTTCGAGCTCCTCCCTCGCCGACTAGCGGTCATAACTTAGGAGGGGCATGAACCTTCCCGCAGTTCTAGCCGCCGCAGCGATAGGTTACCTTTTGGGTTCCATCCCCTTCGGGCTCCTCTTCACACGTCTCTTCAGGGGGATAGATGTGCGCAGCGGGGGGAGCGGCCATACCGGGGCCCTCAATACCTGGCGGCTGGCCGGGCTTTTCCCCGCCGTGCTCACTGTCTTCGGAGATATGGGGAAGGCGGTCTTGGCCATAATGATAGCGGAGAGGCTGGACCCCTCCGACTGGGCGGTGGTGGCAGCGGGGATAATGGTCTTGGTGGGCCACTGTTGGCCCATCTTCGCTGGCTTCCGCGGAGGGGTGGGCATGGCCAGCGGGATAGCCATACTCCTCTATTTGGTCCCGGTGTCGGTCTTGATCCTAATCCCCCTCTGGGCCATCTTCGTGGCCCTCTTCCGCCACTTCCCCCGCTCTCAGGCGGCCATAGCGGCCGTGACCCCCTTCGTCCTATGGGGGCTGCGCATCTATGGGGTGAAAATCACCATCCCGCTATTGGTGTTCGGCTTCCTGGCCGGGGGGACCATCTTCGTCCGACACCTTCACTCTATGGGCCGAACCACCTTCACCATGGGGCTGAAGTAATCTCGAAAAGACATCGTCTCTACGCTGGCCCGGGCCGTCCGGAGGCTATTCGAAAGGGCGAGCCCTTAATAGAAGTCGGGGCCTGACCACAGCAGGCCCCGAACCTATCCGCAAAAGCCCCTCTAATCTTGGACGTTGAACATCCAGACCGCCAGGCCGGTCATCACCGCTCCGAAGAGGGCGATGATGGCTATATCCTCCCCTAGGGTCATAGCATGGCCGAAGAGGGTCACCCCTAGCCCCGCTTGGGGCAGCATCTTCAGCACGGACTCCGGCAAGTTTTGAGCCCCAAAGACCACCTTGCGCAAGGGGTCGATGGCGTAGGTAACCGGGTTGACCTTCACCAGGAAGTTCATCCAGACCGGTAGGTCCCTCATGGGGAAGAGGGCCCCGCTGACGAAGATCATGGGCATAAGTATGAACTGCATCAACATCTGGAAGCCCTCGGTGGATTTCATGCGCGCCCCAATGAAGACCCCCAAGGAGGTCATGGTGAAGGAGATGAGAAAAAGCAGGGGGATCAACTTCGCCACCATGGCCAGGCTCACGCTCAGCCCTATTAGGGGGGCGAGGACCAAAAGCAGGAGTCCCTGAACCATCCCCGTGGTGCTCCCCCCTAAGGTCTTACCTATGGCCACCGCGGTGCGGCTGATGGGGGCCACCAATACCTCCTTCAGGAAGCCGAACTCCCTATCCCAGACGATGGAGATGCCGGACATCATCGAACCCATGAGCACAATCATGCCCATGATGCCGGGGAAGATGAACTTCACGAAGTCGATCTCCATCCCTGGAGTGGCCATGGGCGCGGCCGCAGCCAACCCCTTGGTCAACCCTCCCATGGCCGGAGAGAGGCCACTCCCGAAGATGAAGAGAAAAAGTATGGGCATGCCGAAGGAGCCTACGATGCGGCTCCTATTGCGCGACCAGCGCAGGACCTCCCGATACCAGATTATATAGATGGCTTTCAGGTTATGCATGGTACCTCCTCTTAAGGGTGGCCCATCCTTCGACGCCGCTGGACCTGTCCCTTCGATCTATCCTTGGCGCTGACCTCCTCGTCTCGGATGCGGCGGCCGGTGAATTTCAAGTATACGTCGTCCAGGGTGGGGCGGCGCAGGCTTATGGAATGGATCTCCAACGGTAACCCTTCCACCAAGCGGGGGATGAACTCCTCTCCCCTCTCCACCTCGAATTGCAAGCCATCCTCCCCGTTTCGCACCGCCAAGCCGTATCTTTGCGCGATCTCCTGGGCTGCCAAACCATCATCGCTGGTCTTGACGGTGATGACATCGCCTCCCACCATGCCTCGCAGGGTGTCGGGGATGTCTAGAGCCACGATCCGGCCGTAGTCGATAATGGCGATGCGGTCCGCGTGCTCTGCCTCATCCATATAGTGAGTGGTCAGGAAGATGGTGGTTCCCTCCCGCCTCTGCAACTCTTGGATATACTCCCAGATGCGGTTGCGGGTCTGGGGATCCAAGCCCAGGGTAGGCTCGTCCAGGAAGAGGACGCGGGGGTAGTGCATGAGGCCTCTAGCGATCTCCAGGCGGCGCTTCATCCCCCCGGAGAAGGTCTTGATGGAGTCGTGTCGCCGCTCGTACAACTCCACCATATTGAGCACCTCCTCCATCCGCTTGGCCTGTAATTCCTGAGGGACGTCATAGAGCACGGCGTGGAATAGGAGGTTCTCCTGGGCGGTCAACTGGTCGTCCAGGCTGGGCTCCTGGAAGACCAGCCCTATGGACCGACGCACCTGGGCCTGGTCGCGGACCACATGGTAGCCATTGAGCCAGGCCTCCCCGGAGGTGGGTTTGAGCAGGGTGCAGAGCATGTTGATGGTGGTGGTCTTCCCGGCCCCATTGGGCCCCAGGAAGCCGAATATCTCCCCCTCCTCCACAGTGAAGGAGACGTTATCTACGGCTACCAGGTCGCCGAATTTGCGTGTCAGATTTTTGACCTCGATGATGGACATATATCCTCCAAGATTATTTATCTTCTGCCTCTGAGGCCTCCTTTAATATCTCCTCGAATGCAGAGAGGTGTTCCATAGCGTGGCGCACAAAGTGAGTTACCACTTCTGCGGTCATCAGCATAAGGGGACCCCCACCTTCGCCTCGTGGGCCGAAGATGAAGAGTTTGGTCCCCGGCTCCAGGCCCCACACCCGCCGGGCCTCGGCGGGGATGACGATTTGGCCCCGCCCACTCACCGTGGTGGAGCCGTAACATTTTCCGAACATCCCGGGTCTCCCTTCCATCGTTACCCCCTTTGTTCATGAATAAGAATAATATGATTTATAAAACATCTCATATTATACTCCCGGCGAGGAGAGTTGTCAAATAGGGCTCGACCATTGTTGCTACTGTTACTCAAAGAAGATATAATACCCAGGATAAAGGGAGGAGCATTTCAACCATGCTCGATCTCAAATATATCCGTGAGCACCCCGATGAGGTGAAGGCAGCCCTGGTCAAACTGAACGAGAGCGCCCCCATCGACCAGATATTGGAACTGGACCAGAGGCGTCGCTCCCTCCTTTCCGAGGCTCAGGCCCTGAAGCACCGGCGCAACGTGGTCTCCGAAGAGATAGGACGCCGGAAGGAGAAAAACCCAGAACTCATCCAGGAGATGCGGCGGATTGGGGAGGAGATAAAGGCCCTGGACGAGGAAGTCAAGGGGATAGAGGAAGAGTTGAACCGTCTCCTCTTGGAGGTGCCCAATATGCCCCACCCCTCCGTGCCCATCGGCAGGGACGAGAGCGAGAACGTCCTGGTGCGAGAGGAGGGAGAGCCGCGGGAGTTCGACTTCGAGCCCCTCCCCCATTGGGACCTGGGGGTTACCTTGGGCCTCATCGACTTCGAGCGAGGAGTCAAACTCTCCGGCACCAGGTTCTACGTGCTACAGGGGCTGGGGGCCAGGCTGCAACGGGCCCTCATCACTTGGATGCTCGACCTCCATACTAAAGAGCACGGCTATCAGGAGATCTATCCACCCTTCCTGGTGAAAAAGGAGTGCCTGGTAGGAGCGGGACAACTCCCCAAGTTCGACATCAACCTCTACCGCGATGTGGAGGACGACCTCTGGCTAGTGCCCACCGCCGAGGTCCCCCTGACCAACCTCCACGCCGGGGAGATATTGGAGCCGGGGACCTTGCCCCTCCGCTACGTGGCCTATACCCCCTGTTTCCGCCGAGAGAAGATGTCCGCCGGACGAGAGACCCGTGGGCTGAAACGGGGCCACCAGTTCGACAAGGTGGAACTCTATAAATTCACCGCGCCGGAGGACTCCTATGAGGAACTGGAGGCTTTGGGGAGGGAGGCGGAGGAGGTCTGTCGCCGGCTGGGGATACCCCACCGAGTGAAGGAGATGTGCACCGGAGACCTGGGCTTCTCCGCGGCCAAGAAATACGATATCGAGATGTGGGCTCCGGGGATCAAGGAGTGGGTGGAGGTATCCTCCTGCTCCAACTGCGAGGATTTCCAGGCCCGGCGGGCCAACATCCGCTTCCGCCGAGAGTGGGGAGGCAAGGCGGAGTTCGTCCACACCATCAACGGCTCTGGGCTGGCTTTGCCTCGCACCATGATCGCCATTTTGGAGAACTATCAGGAGCCCGATGGCAGCATCGTCATACCCCCGGTGCTACGGCCTTATCTGGATGGCTTGGAGCGGATCCCCGCTCAACTTCCCAAATAGCGATTAGACCATTCTGGAGGAGGATATGGAAGAGAAGAAGGTTACCGCCGAGTTCGTCTTCGAGAGGTCCACCAAGAACACCTATCGCTATCAAGAGGTGGCTGAGCCCGGCCACCCGCCCAAGATAGGCACCATCTACGTGCAGAAATGGGTGGTGGGCGCGGTGGCCCCGGCCAAGATAAGGGTGACCTTGGAGGTGCCCGGCCCCTAAAGCGTTGACAGAAGGTAGTTTGCGTGTTATACTAAACAGGAGGGATGGCAGAGTGGACTATTGCGGCGGTCTTGAAAACCGCAGTGGGCGCAAGCCCACCGGGGGTTCGAATCCCTCTCCCTCCGCTGCGCGGAGAGGTCGCATAGCCTGGTCTAGTGCGGTCGCCTGCTAAGCGACTAAGGGGGCTTAAAACCTCCTTCGTGGGTTCAAATCCCACCCTCTCCGCCTCTGAAAATATCGCTGAGGGATATGTTAGGCGATTGTAGTCAATGGGAAAGAGCCGGACGCTAAAGTCATCTTACACCTTAACCGCAAGCCTCCTCTCATGCCAAGAGGAGGCTTTTTCGTAGGGAACCCGTGTGGTCGGGGCCTTCTTGTGGAGAGATCGCCTCGCTCACAGGTGGAAGAGCGTTTGGATGCTCCCCGAGTGGAAAACGGACATTTGGAAAGCAGTGCTAACCAATTAGAGAAAGGAGCGCTCGATGAAAACCGAAGGCCTGCGTGGTAGGGACTTTTTGACCCTTCTCGACTATAGCCGCGAGGAGGTGGAGACCATCCTAGATGTGTCCCTTGATTTCAAGCAACGCTTCGCCCTACGCGAGCCCCATGACCATCTCCTGCGAGGTAAGACTCTCTTCATGATCTTCTATAACACCTCCCTGCGCACCCGCAACTCCTTCGAGGCGGGGATGACCCAACTGGGGGGCCACGCCCATTTCCTGGAGCCGGGGAAGATCTACACCCCGGCCTTGCCCGGCGACGAGAAGGCCTACGCCACGGAACGGGTCTCCGACGTGGCCCGGGTGCTCTCCCGCATGGGGGATGGCATCGCCATCCGCTGCTATGGCGATCCGGTGGGCTGGGTCTATGGCCGCGCCCATGAGATAGAGCGCAATTTTGCCTATTGGGCCGACATCCCGGTCATAAATATGGAGTGCGACAAATACCACCCCTGCCAGGCGTTGGCCGACATCATGACCGTTTACGAGAAATTCGGGGGCTTCGAGGGGGTGAAATTCGTAATGTCCTGGGCCTACTCCCCCAGCATCCACAAGCCCCGCGCCGTGCCCCAAAGCGCCATCATCGCCGCCACCATGATGGGGATGGAGGTAACCCTGGCTCACCCCAAGGGGTTCGAACTCGATGAGGATGTGATCGCCGCCTGCGAAGGGAACGCCGATCTATATGGGGGCTCCTTTACCATCTCCAACGATATGGAGGAGGCCTTCCGCGGGGCCCAGGTGGTCTATCCCAAGTCCTGGACGGCGGTGCCCATGTTCGCCCCGCCGGTGGGCAACCGCGATGAGGAAAAGACCAAGGAACTATTCGAGGCCCATAAGGACTGGATCTGCGACCCCGACCGGATGGCCTTGGCCGACCCGGAGGCCATCTATATGCATTGCCTCCCCTGCGACCGGGGCTTCGAGGTGGCCAACGAGGTTATAGACGGCCCTCAGTCGGTAGTCTTTGATGAGGCGGAGAACAGGCTCCACGTGCAGAAGGCAATAATGGCCCTGACTATGAGGTGAGAAGTAGCCAAGTAACCGCAGTACAAGCGATCTTGTCGCAAAATATGCCGATCTGGAAGCATAGCTCAAACATTTCGTCTATGAATGGTTAGGCGAAACGGCGGTGCAATCTGCCAGCAAAGAGAGCGAATTTGAGCAAGAATCACGCCACAGACGAAATGCAACCGATCAAACAACTGGAAGAGAAATTCTGTGCTTTTCTAGAGGCTACATCTCTTTTGGATGGTATACAGAGAGCGCACGTATATCTTGGACGCAGCTACGGCCGCAACAATGCTCTACTGGGCTGGAGCGATAAGCCTTATCAAGATGCAATTGAAGCAGTACAGCAATTGTGCCGCACAGTTTCCAAGAAGACGATAGCAAGAGTCCTCAATGATTCGATGGTCAGACTGTTCGAGCAACACGCCGTCAGGGAGAACGCCGATCCTGAGGTTGAAGCACATTTGGATAGCATCCTGCACATCTTGGATAGGTCGGCCATAGAGAAGGAGGTGATCAGGTTCCTTGACTTTCTGAAGTCTCAAGTCCAATGGTATACCGTATTGATCCCAATTGAGGGTGTGGAACTTAAACTCGCTGAACTAAAGATAGGCGAGGCCATCCTTTATCCAACTGAACGTGGCCCGCTAATCACCAACCTGGCAAGCCCGAAGGATGGTATGAACTCGAGGGAATTTGTAGAGAACTATATAAAGCCAACTTTTCGAGAGGCTGGCTGCTATGCCGTCATTGAGGTCGAAGGCGATTCTGGTTTTGCAACGCAGCAAGCACTTCAGAAGGCCCAAGACATTGTCCATATTCTCAATTTGTACATGGCTTCCTGCCGTCAGAAACGTTCCGGTTGGCAAAAGATCGGCGTCATGGGTCAACCAACAATGGTACGCGAAGAATTGGTTATCTATATCACATCCCCGGTTGGAGAACACGAAACTCAGCCAAGAGTAGGCTTTTCTGGGAGGAGTCCACCTGGCTGGGCATATGAGATTGACAGCGCAAAGGTACAAAAGTTCAAAGACTCGGGGTTAGATGAGGTAAGCGCGTGCTTCAGATACAGGGACTCTAACCCTGCATTGATCAGATCTAGGATTCGACGTTCGGTGACTTGGTATAGCAAGGGTGTGAACGCAGACAACAGCGACGAGCAGTTTGTTGCTTTGGCGATTGCGCTCGAAAGTCTGCTCGTAGGCAAAGAAGAGAGGGATCTATCAGTCCCATGGGGTAGTATTGCACAACGACTAGCCGACCGAGTTGCCTTCTTGATTGGTCGTGATTATGCAAAGCGCGTTAATCTGGCAAAAGAAACGAAACGGTTATATAGAATAAGAAGCAAGATTGTACATCAAGGTCAGAGTGTGTCTCTAGAAAACCTAGATCGGATGAACAATGTTGTTGCCGAAGCTATTCTGGCTTTTGTTGGACGCAACTTCGCTTCGTGGGAAGACTTTCTGGAGTGGGAAAAACGGCAGAAGTATACAGTAGACAGTCAAATTGACAGGGCGAGCTAGTCTTATTTGAACGAAACTACGCCACAGCAACGCCTAGTAGTGGGTTGCCGAAGGCTTTCATAAACAAGGCTCGGATTTCTAGGAGACAAGGGCCATGAACCTACACGGTCAAGACTTAATCTGCACCCAGGATTGGGAGGTCGAAGAATTAGAGACTGTGCTTTCCTTGGCCAAGGAGATGAAGGAACACCGTTTCGACCACCCCTACAAGGACTGCCTCCATCGCCGAACCTTCTTCATGTTCTTCTATAACCCTTCGGTGCGCACCCGCCAATCCTTCGAGGCTGCGGCCACCGAACTGGGTGGCCACGCCCAGTTCCTGGAGCCCAGGGCCATGCGGCTCAAGACGGCCAAGACGGCGGGGGAGACCATAGAGGACGCGGCCAAGGTGATGAGCCGCTACGCCTGTGGCATCGGCATCCGCATCTTGGAGGACCAGATCTCCGCCTACGGCCAAGGCGACGCCCTTTTGCGGGAATACGCCAAATGGGCCAGCGTGCCCATCATCAACATGGCCGACGACCGCTTCCACCCTTGCCAGGGGCTGGCCGATGTGATGGGCTGGCGGGAGTGGCTGGGGGGGATAAAGGGCAAGAAACTCCTCCTAACCTGGGCCCAGGGAGCCCTGGCCCGTTCTTGGTGTTCGGTACAGGAGGCCTTGCTCATGGCCTCCCGCTTGGGGATGGAGGTGACCCTGGCCTACCCCGAAGGTTACGACCTGGACCCAGAGGTCATGGCCTGGACCGAGGCCAACTGCCGGGATAACGGGGCGCGCTTTGAGATCACTCACCACCCGGAGGAGGGCTACCGCGGGGCGCACGTGGTCTACTCCCGCAACTGGATGAGCCCAAAGGCCTACCGCGACGGCGAGTTCCACAAGCAGGAAGAGATCGAAAAGGCCCTGACCTACCGAGGCTGGACCACCACCGCGGAGAGGATGGCCCTCACCGAGAACGCCATCTTCAGCCACCCCATGCCCGTGGACCGAGGAAACGAAGTGACCGACGAAGTGACCTCCGGCCCCCGCTCAGCCATCTACGACATCGCCGAGAACCGGCTCCACGTGCAGAAGGCGGTGATGGCCCTGACCATGGGCCAACTGCCCTGAATTCCTTCATGTCTGGTTACAGTGTCAGGCTGGAGGCAAAAGGCCAGCATCAGAGTCTAAGTGGACTATTTCTCATAGGAGCGATGAGATGAAGGAAAAGAGGCTTATCCTCGGTCCCATCTTCGAGGAGATGCTCCACCCCTGGAAGATCGACCCCAAGGTGAGGAAGCGAGCCCTGCGCATGAGGAGAGAGGACCCGCTGGACCCTCTCAACCTCTACAATATCACCTGGCGCGACGCCCAAGACCGCATCTGCTACGAGGTCTTGCCCAAGGCTTTGACCGGGGTGGAGGCCCCCATCGTGGCCCTCTACTCTAAAGATTACCCCACCGGCAGCCACAAGGTGGGGGCCGCCTATTCGGTCCTCATCGAGAAGGAACTGACCGGGGAGGTGGACCCGGCCAAGCATTCCTTGGTCTGGCCCTCCACCGGCAATTACGGCATCGGCGGGGCCTGGGTGGGCTGCCGCATGGAATTCGACTCCATCGTGGTCTTGCCCGAAGGGATGAGCAAAGAGCGGTTCGACCTGATTCGCCACTACGGGGCGCGGCTCATCCTGACCCCTGGCTGCGAGAGCAACGTCAAAGAGATCTACGATAAGTGCAAGGAACTGATGGCCCAAGACCCGGAGCGCTTCCGCATCCTGAATCAGTTCGAGGTCTTCGGCAACTACCGTTTTCACTACTACGTCACCGGAAATACCGTAGTGGAGTTGGCCGCGGAGTTGGAGAAGCAGGGGGTGGGGAAGGGCAAAGTCGCCGCCTTCGTCTCGGCCATGGGCTCGGCGGGGACCATCGCCGCCGGCGACCGCCTGAAGCAGGTCTGGCCCGACCACAAGATCGTGGGGCTGGAGCCCATCCAGTGCCCCACCCTCTACTGGAACGGCTACGGCGGACACGACATCCAGGGGATCGGCGATAAACATGTCACCTGGATCCATAACGTCTTCAACATGGATGCCATCATGTGTATAGACGATGTGGAGTGCAAGAAGGGGCTGCAACTCCTGGTGGAGGAACCAGGCTGGAGGACTATGATCGACCGCTACGGGGTGCCGGAGGAGAAGGTCAAAAAAATGGCCCAGATCTTCGGCATCTCCGGGGTCTGCAACGTTTTGGGGGCCATCAAGACGGCCAAATTCTACGGCTTCGGCGAGGATGATTTAGTGGTCACCATCTTGACCGACGCCATCGACCGCTACCACTCGGTGATGGAGCAGATGACGGCGACCTTTGGCCGGATGGATGAGACCGAGGCCGTGGCGCGATTGGTGAGCATCTTCCACAGGCAGAAACTGGATTGGATCAAGGAAGGGACACGGGACACTCGCAACCAATGGCATAATTTGAAATATTATACCTGGGTGGAGCAGCAGGGCAAGAGTCTAGAAGAACTAGACGCTCAGCGGGAGCCCGATTACTGGCTCCAGCACCAAGAGCGGGTGGCGGAGGTGGACAGGATGATCTTGGAGGCCAGGGGGCAGATTTAAGGGGTGACCGAATGACCACCTTACTCATCAAGAACGCCAGTATCCTCGTCACCATGGATAAGGCT
>CAYUAM010000044.1:0-10325 GCA_964442805.1 uncultured Anaerolineales bacterium
GGAGGGGCCTGACCTTAAACTGGTTCATCAATAGAGGCCTCCACTGCGGCCCTCAACCCTCCCTCGAAGGGAGGGTAGATCAACCCTTGCTCGGTGACGATGGCAGTGATATAGCGATGGGGGGTGAGGTCGAAGGCCGGATTGGCCACCCTTACCCCTTCCGGGGCTATCCTCTGTCCTAGGATCTCGGTCACTTCCTCTGGCCCCCTCTCTTCGATGGGTATATCCCCTCCGGAGGCCACCGAAAGGTCGATGGTGGAGGTGGGCGCCACCACGTAGAAAGGCACCCTGTTCTCTTTGGCCAAAACGGCCAGCATATAGGTGCCGATCTTGTTGACCGCATCGCCATTGGCGGCTACGCGGTCCGCCCCCACCAGGATGAGGTCCACCTCCCCACGTTGGATGAAGAAGCCAGCGGCGCTATCGGCGATGAGGGTCATGGGGATGCCCTCCCTCATCAACTCCCAGGCGGTGAGGCGGGCCCCCTGAAGGCGGGGGCGGGTCTCGCCCACGAAGACGTGGATCCCCTTCCCCTGGGCGTGAGCCACCCTTATGGGGGCCAGGGCGGTGCCATAATCGACCGTGGCCAGGGCCCCGGCGTTGCAATGGGTGAGGATATTTGCGCCCTGGGGGATCAGGCCAGCCCCCTGCTCCCCCATTCTCTTATTGGCTTCTACATCCTCCTCGGCTATGGCCTCAGCCTCGGCGACGACGGCTTCCTGAACCTCCTTTACTCCCTTCAGGCCTGGGTCCGAGGCTCTCTTGAGGAGCCGTTCCAGGGCCCAGAAGAGGTTAGAGGCGGTGGGGCGGGTCTGGCGCAAGAGGTGGGCTGCCTCCTCCAAGTCGGAGAGGAGGCTCTCCTTGTCCTGGGCCCTGCTTTTCAGGGCGGCTAAGGCCAAGGCGTAAGCGGCGGCGGCCCCTATGGCCGGGGCCCCCCGGATATGCATCTCCTTGATGGCCCGGGCCACCTCTCTGTAGTCATCCAACTCTATCACCAGGTATTCGTGGGGGAGGTGACGCTGGTCGATCAAGCGCACTACCCCCTCTTTCCACTCGATAGTCCGCACCATGGCCTCCCAAAAGACTGGGGCCGGTGAGAGGCCGGCCCCAGCGCTTCAAAAAGGAAATCTCCCGTGCAGGGAGAGAAAGCACCGTGACCTTCTCTCATCTTCCAGGCCTCGTCTCCTTCATCAGGGGCTTGCCATCTCTTGACCCCAGAAACGAGGCTTGCCGGATTTGGCACCTTTCCCCAGGTTGTGGCTAAGCCCTAGCCGGGATGGCGGCTTAGGGCTCCCCCGAGGAAGGTTGCCGGGGTTTCTCAGGGCCGGTCCCTCCACCCCTCTGGATAAGAGAACACGTATTGCTATGGTAGCATAGCGCTTCCCTTTTGTCAAGCCCCTGTACTCGTTCAGAAACAGTGTGAGACGGCGGTAGGGGAATCATAAAGGGACGCACTTCTGGGCAAGACATCCAGATATAAAGAGGTGGCCCTCATGCGGGCAGTATGGCCTAAGCGGGCCATGAGACAATAAGCATCTATATTAGGGTGTCAAGGGTAGTTCTCGGGTTCTGCAAGGGAAAGCGACTCCTAAAAAAGGCCCAGAAAATCGAGGTCAGCCTAACCCTTCTCTACGGAGGTAGAGGCCTTACGCATACAGCAATGTTTGTATTTCTTCCCGCTGCCACAGGGACAAGGGTCGTTCCGCCCCACCTTCCTCTTGGCCTCGGCCATTGGTTTTTGCCCCTTCGTCGGGGCCCCCGCGCTACGAACCTCCCGCATAGGCCGGGGGTGAGGCTCTCGGATCACCTCGGCGTGATAGATGGTTCGGGCCACATCATGCCTGATGTTGGCCAAGAGGCTTTGGAACATGGCGTAGGCCTCGGTCTTGAACTCGACCAGGGGGTCCCTTTGACCGTAGGCCCGCAACCCTACCCCCTGGCGCAACTCATCCAGGGCGGTGAGGTGTCTTATCCATAAGGTATCTACTACCCGCAGGAGCACCAGCCGCTCCAATTGGGGCATGAGGTCGCCTAACCGTTTCCCCTTCTCATCATAGAGCCTCTCCGCCAGTTCCAGGAGATCCTCCTCCACCTCCTGGGAGGAGAGGCCATCCCAACGCCGGGGGCTGAAATCAGCGGGGTAAGGAACTACGGCCCGGGCGGCACTATAGAGCCCCTTGAGGTCCCATTCCTCTGGGTCGCCGACCAGATATGTCCCCGCTAAGCCACTTAGTTCCTCGCGGACCATATCCATGATTATGGTCCGGAGGTCTTCCTTGCCGAGAACCTGGCGCCTCTGGTCGTATATCACCTGCCTCTGTTTGTTGATGACGTCATCATACTCTAGGAGGTGCTTGCGGATATCGAAGTTATACCCCTCTACCTTGATCTGGGCGTTCTCGATGGACTTAGAGATCAGGTTGTGTTCGATGGGTATATCCTCCTCCACCCCCAGTTTGTCCATGAGGCCTGCCACCGTGCTTCCGCCGAAGCGGCGCATCAGGTCGTCTTCCAAGGAGATATAAAATCGTGAAGCGCCGGGGTCCCCTTGCCGCCCGGCGCGACCGCGCAACTGGTTGTCTATGCGTCGCGCCTCGTGACGCTCGGTACCTAAGATGTAGAAGCCACCAAGAGCCAAGACCTTGCCTTTGTCCTCCTCGCAGACGGCTTTAGCCTCCGTTAAGGCCTGGGTCCACTCCTCACCGCTCACCTCGGTGAGTTCTATTCCTCGCTTGCGTAGGCTTTCCCGGGCCATTTCTTCGGGGTTTCCCCCCAACAGTATATCCACCCCTCGCCCGGCCATATTGGTGGCGATGGTCACTGCCCCGGAAAGGCCCGCCTGGGCGATGATATGGGCCTCCTTCTCATGATGCTTGGCGTTGAGCACTTGGTGGGGTATACCTCGGCGCCTCAGGTAATCGGAGAACTCCTCCGATTTCTCTATGAAGACGGTGCCCACCAGGACGGGACGACCTTGCTTATGAAGTTCCTCGATCTCCTTGACCGCGGCCTTGAATTTGGCTTCCTCCGTCTTGTAAACCAAATCCTGGAGGTCCTCGCGGATCATGGGCTTATGGGTGGGGATGACCACCACCTCTAGGCCGTAGATCTTATAAAGTTCCTCCGCCTCGGTGGCGGCGGTCCCGGTCATCCCGGCAAGTTTCTCATACATGCGGAAGTAATTTTGAAAGGTGATGGTGGCCAAGGTCAGGGATTCACGCTGGATGGCCACCCCTTCCTTGGCCTCAATGGCTTGGTGGAGCCCCTCGGAGTAGCGCCGCCCATACATCAGACGGCCGGTGAACTCATCCACGATGATCACCTGTCCGTCCTTCACGATGTAATCTCGATCCCGCCCATATAGCACCTGGGCCCGTAGGGCCTGCTCCAAGAAGGGGGTCAAGTGATAATTCTCCGGGGAGTAGAGGTTGTCGATGTTGAGCCAACTCTCCACCTTGGAGATGCCGCCCTCATTGAGGGTCACTACCCTGTCCTTCTCATCAACGGTGTAATCATCCTCCGGCCGCAGGCCGGGAATTAGGCGAGCGAAGAGTTTGTAATTTTGGTCCGATTCCTCGGCCGGGCCGGAGATGATGAGGGGGGTACGGGCCTCGTCGATGAGGAGGTAATCCACCTCGTCGATGATGGCATAATGGTAACCTCGCTGGGCGCATTGAGAGAGGTCCCAGACCATATTGTCTCGCAGGTAATCGAAACCGAACTCGTTATTGGTGCCATAGGTGATGTCAGCGGCATAGGCCTCCCGGCGGGAAACGGGACGCAGGTTCAAGAAGCGATCATCGGTGGCCGGGTAGCCAGGGTCGTAGAGGAAGGAGGAACGTTCAGGGTCGGCGGCCATGGATTGGACGACCCCCACGGAAAGTCCCAAGAGGTGGTAGATGGGCCCCATCCATTGGACGTCCCGCTTGGCCAAGTAGTCGTTGACCGTCACCAGGTGCGCGCCCTTGCCCTCCAGGGCGTAGAGGTAGAGGGGCAAGGTGGCCACCAGGGTCTTCCCCTCCCCGGTCTTCATCTCCGCCACCTTGCATTGGTGAAGGATGATGCCCCCCACCAGTTGCACGTCGAAATGGCGCAGGCCGATAGTGCGCTTGGAGGCCTCCCTCACCGCGGCGAAGGCTTCGGGGAGGAGGTGGTCCAGCGTCTCCCCAGCATACAAACGCCCCTTGAACTCGGTGGTCTTGTCCCTCAACCCCTCGTCGGTGAGCCCCTCGAACTGAGGCTCGAGGGCGTTTATCTCCTCCACCAGAGGGGCTATCCTCTTCAATTCTCGTTCGTTGGCGCTGCCAACGACCTTGCCCAGGACACCTCTAAACATTCTAAGATTATTATACCACGATCGCTAGGGAACGGCCCAAGGGCAGCGACGCTGTCGTCATCCATCATTTTCTATTCTATGAGGGGAGCATCTAGTGGTTGATAAGGGAAAGCAGATATGATATGGTGAAAAAGTGGTTCTTTATTTCGGCAACTGGTGAGGGAGGGATATGGCGACCAAGGTCAGGCTCCCCCAAGGACAATGGTATGGGGAGGGGGAATTAGGACTCGATTTCCCCGACTCCTGGGAGGTGGTTCTGCGCCCCATGGAGGGGGAGGGGCTGCCTCCCTTAGGGAAGGAGGGGATGGAGCGGGCCTTCGCCCAGCCCATAGCCTCCCCGCCCATAAAGGAATTGGCGCGAGGGAAGAAAGAGGTGGCCATCCTGTTCGATGACCTCTCTCGGCCTACCAGGGCAGTAGAACTGGTGCCCTACCTGTTGAGGGAACTGGACGAGGCCGGCATCTCCCCGGAGGACATCCGTTTCGTGGCCGCCCTGGGAGCCCATGGGGCCCATAACCGCCTCGATTTCTGCATGAAACTTGGTCGGGAGATAGTGGAGAAGTTCCCCGTCTACAACCACAACCCCTACGAGAATTGCGTCAAAGTGGGGGAGACGAAAAGGGGCACCCCCGTTTTCATAAATAAGGAGGTCATGGCTTGTGACCTGAGGATAGGGGTCGGTTGCCTCCTCCCCCATCGGCTCACCGGCTTCGGCGGGGGGAGCAAGATCATGGTCCCGGGGGTGGCCGGGCTGGAGACCATCGTGGCTAACCATCTGGCCGTGGGCGGTCGGGGGCCGGGGCGGACTCTGCACCCCACCTTGGCCATGGGCCGCTCCCAGGAGAACATCATGCGCCTAGATATCGAGGAGGCCGCAAAGATGGCTGGCCTTCATTTCAAGATAGATGTGGTGGGGAATAAGGGAAAGACGGTTGGCCTATTCCTGGGTGAGCCCGTGGCCGAGCACGCCGAGGGGGTCAAATTCGCGGAAAAGGTCTATCGAACCGAGCCGGTGGAGGATGCCGATATAGTGGTAGCCAACGTCTACGCTAAGGGCAGCGAGGCGGCCATCGCCGCCTGGCTGGAGGTGGGATCCAAGAAGATGGTGGACTTAGTGGTCATCGCCAATGTCCCTCAAGGCCAGGTGGTCCATTACTTGGCTCGTAGTTTCGGCAAGGCCATCGGCGGACCGCTGTGGGAGCCCCGTGCTTCCTTGCCGCCCCAGGTCCAGCGGCTCATCGTCCTCTCCTCATACCCGGAAAAGGCGGCCCGCGATTGGTTCGGCCCGCCCGACTCTACCCTTTGGGTCAAGAGTTGGCCCGAGGTGATAAATCTATTGAGGGCCACCCACGGCCAGAGGGCCAAAGTAGCGATCTACCCTGATCGCATGGCCCAATATTTCCCCTCCTAATGGCCCTCTTTCTATCTGTCTACTGCTTTGGCCAGGGCTCGGACGGCCCGACGGCGGATGCGGTTGAAGATGCCCTCGCCGGCATAGAAAAAGTAAGTCATGATCTTCCCTCCCATGGGGCTGGTCTCCTGTCGCCTTGGGGCAAAGACCGGCACCGAGGTTGAGCCTCACTGTTTTGACCACGATGATCTACATATCACACCTTTGTTGTGCTGGCCAACCGCATTATTGTTGACATAAGAAAGTCTTGACAAGAGGCCCTCGATTGTTGTAAAATAAAAGTAGTCCTCGCATAGGTGTGAGGCGGCGTTCCTCACCCTCTTTTTTGGAGAATTTGTGCAGAGGTGATCTCTAAATGAAGACCGTCTATTTCAAGAGCGAACTCCTCTTCCCGCACGAGAGCGTAGCCGACCTGGAAGATATAAGGGACGGGAAATGGCAGAAGTTGGTCTCCCGAATCGCCTCCCTGCCGGATACCCATGAGGATAGCCTAGCCTTCTCCCTGATGATGATAAGGCTATGTGGCTGCCTCAACTGTAACCCAGGAAGTTACAAGGCCTCTCTGGGCTGCCCCGCCTGTGCACGGCGCGTCATCGGCATGCTCAAGCAATCGGAGGTGCCTCTCCTGGAACGCTTCCGCCAAGCAAAAGAAGATGTGCGGCGCTACCTGGCTGGTAAAGAGGTGGAGATCACGGCGTGAGTCCCTCTCTAAGGGGGCCTGGCCGCCTATACTGGCGGCCATTTTTATTCGCACCCCTTGGTGGTATAATGGGGAGGGAGAAGGGTATGAAAAGCGTAGAGATCGATGGCCATAACCTCACCATCGAGAAGGTCTGGGCTGTGGCCCAGGGGGAAGCACAAGTGCGACTTCACCCCCAGGCCGAGGAGCAGGTGGAGCGTGCTCGCCAGGTAGTGGAACGGTTGATGGAGAAAGGAGAGGCTATATACGGTGTCACCACCGGCTTTGGCCACTTCTTGGACCAAACAATAGGGCCGGAACAGGCTGCTACCCTGCAAAGAAACCTCGCCCTCAGCCATGCCGTGGGCGTGGGCCCCCCTCTAAGCACAGAGGCGGTGCGAGCGACCATGCTCATCCGGGCTAACAGCCTAGCCCAGGGCCATTCCGGGATCCGCCTAGAGACCCTCGAGACCCTGGTAGAGATGATCAACCGGGGCGTCACCCCCATCGTGCCAGCCCAGGGCTCCCTGGGGGCCTCCGGCGACCTGGCCCCCTTAGCCCACATGACCTTGGTGCTAATCGGGGAAGGCGAAGCCTACTATGAGGGGGAGAGGCTATCCGGGGGTGAGGCCATGCGGATAGCCGGCCTCCTTCCTCGGGAATTGGGCCCCAAGGAGGGGGTGGCCTTACTCAACAGCACGGCGGTCACCTCTGCCCTGGCGGCCTTGAACATCCATCGGGCGGAGAACCTGGTCCAGGTGGCCGACCTCGCGGGGGCCTTGAGCCTGGAGGCCCTGGGAGGGACCCTAGAGGCCTTCGATGAGCGCATCCACCTGGTGCGTCCCCACCCCGGCCAGGGGGAATGCGCCGCTAACCTCAGGCGACTCCTGGAGGGGAGCGAATTGGCGCGAGGCCACGACCCTCACCACCTCCAGGACGCCTACTCCCTCCGCTGCATGCCCCAAGTCCACGGGGCAGTGCGGGATGGCCTGGCCTACGCCCGCCGAGCGGTGGAGACGGAGATTAACTCCGCCTCAGATAACCCCCTCATCTTTTGGGAGGAGGAACGCGTCCTCTCCGGGGGGAATTTTCATGCCGAGCCGGTGGCCTTGGTTATGGACCACCTGACCCTAGCCATGGCCGAGTTGGGCAACATCTCCGAAAGGAGGCTGGCCCGCCTACTGGATGAGAACCTGAACCGGGGGCTCCTCCCGCCCTTCCTGACCAAAGAGGGAGGCCTCAACACCGGTTTCATGATGGTCCAATATACTGCTGCCGCCCTGGCCTCGGAGAACAAGGTCCTGGCCCATCCGGCCAGCGTGGACAATGTCTCCGTCTCCGCCGGCACCGAGGACCACGTCAGCATGGGGACCATCGCCGCCCGCCAGGCACAGGAGGTGATAGGCAACGTGGAGGCCATCCTGGCTATCGAACTCCTGGCCGCCGCCCAGGCGGTGGATTTCAGGCGAGGAGGGAAGAAGGGGCTCAAATTAGGGAAGGGCACGGCTCCCGCCTATGAGGCCATTAGGGAACGAGTGCCCTTCATGGAACGGGATACCATCATGTACCCCCATATCGAGGCGGTGCGAGAGTTGGTGAAGGAAGGCGAGTTGATAAGGAGGGTCACCGAAGCGCTGAAGGAGGTGGGAAGATGGCGGCGAAGGTGAAAAGGATGGTCAAAGCCCCTCGGGGGACGACTCTGACCTGCAAGGGGTGGGGGCAGGAAGCGGCCATGCGCATGCTCATGAACAACCTGGACCCCGAGGTGGGAGAGAAGCCAGAAGAACTGATAGTCTATGGAGGGCGAGGCAAGGCGGCCAGGGATTGGGAATGCTATGAGGCTATAGTGGCTACCCTCGAAGAACTGGAGAACGACGAGACGCTGTTGGTACAATCGGGGAAGGCGGTGGGGGTCTTCAGGACCCATCCCGATGCCCCGCGGGTACTTTTGGCCAACGCCAACCTGGTCCCGGCCTGGGCCACTCAGGGGTATTTCGACCAACTAGACGCCCAGGGGCTGATCATGTACGGCCAGATGACGGCGGGGAGTTGGATCTACATCGGCACCCAAGGCATCCTCCAAGGGACCTATGAGACCTTGGGGGCGGCCGCCCAGCAAGCCTTCGGGGGCAGCCTCAAGGGCAAGTTCGTCCTCACCGCGGGGCTAGGAGGGATGGGCGGGGCCCAACCCCTGGCCATCACCATGAACGAGGGGGTGGGGCTCATCGTGGAGGTGGATCCCGCCCGGGCCCAAAGACGGCTGGAGACGGCCTACATCGACCTGGTCGTGGAGGGCTTAGATGAAGCCCTGCATTTGGTGGAAGAGGCCTTGGAGAGACGGGTGCCACGCTCGGTGGGGGTAGTGGCCAACGCCGCCGATGTCTATCCCGAACTGGTCAAAAGGGGAGTTACCCCCGATGTGGTTACCGATCAAACACCAGCCCACGACCCCTTGAGTTACGTGCCGCAGGGGCTATCGGTAGAAGAAGCGGAGGCCTTAAGGAAAAATGACCCTCAAGGATACACCGAGAGGGCCATCGAATCGATGGGGGTCCAGGTGGAGGCCATGCTGGAGTTTCAAAAGAGGGGGGCGGTGGTCTTCGACTACGGCAACAACATCCGCCAGAGGGGGCTGGAAGCCGGAGTGGAGAAGGCCTTCGACTTCCCAGGATTCGTGCAGGCCTATATCCGGCCCCTCTTCTGCCAAGGGAAGGGCCCCTTCCGCTGGGTAGCCCTCTCCGGCGACCCTAATGATATATACAAGACCGACCAGGTGGTGGTCAAGGAGTTCGCCCACGACGAGCACCTGGTGCGCTGGATAAGGATGGCCCAGAAGAGAGTGAAATTCCAGGGGCTCCCCGCTCGCATCTGCTGGCTGGGTTATGGGGAGAGGGCCAAATTCGGCCTCCTCATAAACGAGATGGTAGGTAAAGGGGAGATAAGTGCCCCCATCGTCATCGGCCGTGACCACCTGGATGGGGGCTCGGTGGCCTCCCCTCACCGGGAGACGGAGGGGATGCGGGACGGCTCCGATGCCATCTCCGACTGGCCCCTCCTCAACGCCCTCCTGAACGCGGTCTGTGGGGCCACCTGGGTCTCCTTCCATCATGGGGGCGGGGTGGGCATCGGCTTTTCCCAGCACGCTGGTCAGGTCATCGTGGCCGATGGTACCCCCGAGGCGGCGGTAAGGCTGGAACGGGTCCTCACCGCCGATCCTTGGATGGCCATCATCCGCCACGTAGACGCTGGCTACGAGGAGGCCATCGAGGCTGCCAAACGCCACGGCCTCAAGGTGCCCATGATGAGATAGCCATGATGACGCTCCTGGAACTGGCGAAACGGCGCCGCTCCGTCCGAAAGGTGAAAAGGGGGAAAGTCGACCCCCAGGTTATATCCGAAATCTTGGAGGCTGCACGTTGGGCTCCCTCTCCGTACAGCGTGCAGCCTTGGCATTTCGTGGTGGGTAACGACCGACTGTGGGAAACCATAGAGGCGGCTGAAAGGGCGAAGTGGGAAGGCAAGAGCCTGGAGCGGGCCTTAGAGAGGCTGAAAGGCTTCCGGGGCTCCATTTTCACCATCCTCATCTATCGGGACCAAGGGGCGGTGGAGGAAATGTTGGCTGAATACCCCTATCTAGACCCCCTGGCCTTCGACGACTGGGTGAGACAGTCCTTGGGCATGGCCCAACTCCTCCTCTGGTTGGCCCTGGCCGAGCGAGGCTTGGCTGCCTCCCTACAGCATATCCAGCACGCCGAGGGGCCCCTCGCCGCCCTCCTTGGGCTGCCCCCAGACCGGTTCAAACTGGTGGCCATCATGCCCGTGGGCTACCAAGATGAGGCCTTGTCGGAGAACGAGCGCAAGCCTCTTCGTGAGATAGCCTCCTTCGAGAAGTGGGCTAG
>CAYUAM010000045.1:0-10278 GCA_964442805.1 uncultured Anaerolineales bacterium
TACCTCTCCCTCGATGCGACTTAAATCAACCTTTCGGAAGACACGTAGTCTTGCCAGGGGGTGAGGTTGTCATTATAATTGGGCCTGAATTGTGCGCTGTCTATAAGGGAGCGCTGGACAGAGATGGCGGTGAAAGGGGTGCGCATCCCGGTCCTGGATAAGGGGTACGTCCAACTGGAAGACCTCATGGGCGGGGACCAGGCGGTGATCCGGGGGGCCCGCATCTGCTACCAATCGGTGGCCAGCGGGCCGGAGGCCGACCTTCGCCTCATCCATCGCCTATTGCGGGGCGAGCCCAAACACAACACCCCCTTTGAACACGCCACCTTCCGCTTCGCCGTCAAATGTCCCCTCTTCGTGGCTCGTCAATGGATGCGCCATCGCATAGCCAGTTACAACGAGAGGTCTCTGCGCTACTGCGTGGCCGACCGGGAGTATTATGTCCCCCAGGAGAAAGAAGGGGCGGAAGAGTACATAGAGCATATGGAAAAGGGGTTCGACCTCTATGAGGAACTCTTGGGGAGGGGGTGGAAGCCGGAGCGGGCTAGGGGGGTCCTGGGCATGGCCACCTATACCGAGTTCATCTGGACGGTCAACGCCTGGTCGCTCATGAACTGGCTGCATAAGAGGCTGGACGAGGCTTCCCAATGGGAGCATCGGCAATATGCCAAGGCTATATTGCAGATATTCGAGGAGGCCATGCCCATCACCAGCCAAGCCTTCAAGGAGCACATTTTGAAGAGATGAGGCCCTCCTGGGACGACTATTTCGTGGAGATCACCAAGCAGGTGGCCAGCCGCTCCACTTGCCTGCGGCGGAAGGTGGGGGCGGTCATCGTCAAGGAGAAGAGGATCTTGGCCACCGGCTACAACGGCGCGCCCCGAGGCTTCTCCCATTGTGAGGAGACCGGCTGCCTGCGGGAGGAACTGGGTATCCCCTCCGGGGAACGGCAGGAGATATGCCGGGGCCTCCACGCCGAGCAGAATGCCATCATCCAGGCCGCCCTCCATGGCGTCTCCATCGAGGGGGCTCATATCTATATCACCCACCAACCTTGTATCACCTGCGCCAAGATGCTCATTAACGCCGGCATCAAGAGGGTCTTCTGCATCGATGAATACCCCGATGATCTAGCCCTCTCCTTTCTGCGAGAAGCGGGGGTGGAGTTGGTGGGTCTCCAGAGGGGAGGATGAAAGCAAAGGAAAAGAGAAAAGGCCCTAGGGTAGAGGCCCGCCGCCTGGTGGCCTTCCGGCGGTCGGAGGATAGAGGCACCAGCGATTACGAAGGCTTCGTGCGCAGCCTGAATTTGGGGCTAGGCGGCCTGCTCTTGGAGACCGATTACCTCTTCGAGCCCGGCGAGCCTTTAAGGCTGGAGATCCTTAGCGGGGATGGCGTGCTCCGGGCCCAGGGCGAAGTGGTATATCGGGAGAGGAGCGGGGACAGGTTCCGAGTGGGGGTGAGATTCACCGAGGTGAATAGGGAGGCCCGCCAGGGCTTGGCGGCAGAGGTGGAGTTCGGCCTGCAAAAATCCTGAAAGGAGCATCCAGGTGGGCGTAGTGCATAGGTTCATCGGTCAGGAAGGCGCTTTCTGCTGGGAGGGGAGGGAGCCGGAGAAGTATATCGCCGAGACCGCCCAAGGGGCCTCCATCAACTGGCTGGTGGGGCCCAGGGAGAGGGCCCCCCACTTCGCCATCCGTTACATCGAGGTGGAGCCGGGAGGCCATACCTCCCTGGATCTCCACGAGCATGAGCACGGAGTGATGATCTTGCGGGGGAGGGGGCGGGTGCTCATGGGGGAGAATGAGGTGGAGGTGGGCTTCGGCGATATCGTCTATGTCCTCCCCAAGGAAAAGCATCAATTCAGGAACATAGGCTCCGAGCCCTTCGGCTTCCTTTGCGTCATACCGAGGGTGCGGGGATGAGGGCAGTCCTCTATCGTGGCCCAGGCCAATTGACCATCGAAGAGGTGGAGAAACCTCAGATCGGCCCAGGGGAGATCTTGGTTCGGGTTAGGGCGGCCCTCACTTGCGGCACCGATCTTAAGGCCTACCTCCGGGGCCACCATCTCGTTACTCCCCCTTCCCCCTTCGGCCACGAGTTCGCCGGGGAGGTGGCCGCCTTGGGAGAAGGAGTGGCTCGCTTCTCCGTGGGCCAGCCGGTGGCGACCGCCAACTCCGCCCCTTGCCAGCGCTGCTTTTTCTGCAAGCGAGGCCAGGAGAATCTCTGCGAAAATATCATCTTCAATTGGGGGGCCTTCGCCGAATATATCAGGCTCCCCGCCCCCATCGTGGAGCAGAACACCCATCCCGTACCCCCGGGGCTATCCTATGAGGAGGCGGCCCTCCTGGAGCCTTTGGCCTGCGTGGTGGCCGGAAACGAGAGGGCGGGCATCGCCCTGGGAGACACGGTGGTCATAGCCGGGGGGACGGGGCCCATCGGCTTGCTGCACCTGCAATTGGCCCTCCATCGGGGGGCCAGGGAGGTGATAGCCATCGGTCTAAAGGATGAGAGGTGGCCGGTGGCACAGGAGTTGGGGGTCAGCCATCTGATAGACGCCCGGGGCGAGGACGTGGTGGGCAGGGTAATGGACCTAACCGGGGGGAGGGGGGCCGATGTGGTCATCGAGGCGGTGGGGGTGCCCGAGGTATGGGAGATGGCCCTCGGGCTGGTTCGCAAGGGGGGGACGGTGCTCTTCTTCGGGGGTTGCCCCTCGGGTTCTAGGGTCAGCCTCGACCCCCATCGGGTCCATTACCATGAGTTGACCATCAAAGGTTCTTTCCATCATACCCCTCGCACGGTGGAGGTGGCTTTGAGCCTCCTGGCCTCTGGGGTGGTGAAGGCCAAACCTCTCATCACCGCCAAGTTGCCCTTGGAGAGGCTAGAGGAAGGGCTGCTCATGATGAAGGAGGGGCGGGCGGTCAAGGTAGCCATCATCCCCTAGGTGATTGATATGAAGGTGGCCAAATATTATCGCCATGACGATATTCGAGTGGAGGAGATGCCGGTGCCTCAGATCGGGCCGGGAGAACTCTTGGTGCGGGTGGAGGCCTGCGGCCTCTGTGGCTCGGACGCCATGACCTGGTACGCCGACCAGAAGGCCCCCACCGTCCTGGGCCATGAGCCCACCGGGGTGGTGGCCCAGGTGGGGGAGGGGGTGACGGGGTTCGCCGTGGGCGAGCGGCTCTTCGTCCACCACCATGTGGGCTGCTTGGAGTGCCACTATTGTCTCCGGGGCGACTACACCATGTGCTCCGCCTTCGCCCAGACCCATATCGACCCCGGCGGCTTCGCCCAATATATCCGCGTCCCCCGTCCTAACGTGGAGCACGACGTTCTCCATCTGCCAGAGGAGGTCTCCTTCGAGGAAGGGACCCTCATCGAGCCCCTGGCCTGCGCCATCCGAGGGATGAAGAGGGTGCGGATGGAGGCCGGGGATACGGTGGCCATTTTGGGGGCCGGGGTCTCCGGTCTCCTCTTCTTTCAGTTGGCCAAGGTTTGGGGGGCGGGACTGGTGGCGGCTATAGATCTCGTCGCCTATCGTCTAGAGGTGGCAAAGAGGTTAGGCGCCGACCTTGTAATCCAGGCAGGCAAGGAAGAGGTGGCGGCGCGGCTCAAGGAGGCCAACGAGGGACGGGGAGCCGACCTGGTCATCGTCACCCCAGGGACCATCAAGGCCGTGGAGGAGGGGTTGAGGCTGGTGGGGAAGGGGGGCACGGTGCTCCTCTACGCCCCCACGCCCCCTGGCCTGACCCTATCCCTTGACCCCGGCCAACTCTTCTGGGAGCACGTGACCATCACCACCACCTACTCTAGTAACCATCAAGATACGCGGATGGCCTTGGAGTTGATCCGACAGGGCGAGGTGAAGGTAGGGCCCCTCATCACCCATCGCCTGGGCTTGAGGCAGGTGGCGGAGGGGCTGCGTCTCATGGCCGAGGGTCAAGAGGCTTTGAAGATAGTCATCATGCCCTGGAGATAGGAGGGGGCATGAGGGGAAGGTAGCCATCATCTGGCTCAACCGTCCTCAACGCCATGGATTCGGAGAAGGCCATTCCTTTGACATAAATACAGCCTGGAGGAGATGGGTCATGGACTTAGGGTTGAGGGATAAGGTGGCCTTGGTGGCGGCCTCCAGCAAGGGGTTGGGGAAAGCCATAGCCTGGGGGTTGGCCGCAGAGGGAGCCAGGGTGGTGGTATGCGCCCGAGGCGAGGAGGCCTTGGCCGCCACCGCACGGGAGATAGAGGAGGACACCGGCTCCCCCGTCTTGGCCGTGGTGGCCGACCTCACCGTGAAAGAGGATATAGAGAGGCTGGTGGCTCGGACGGTGGAGGAGTTCGGAGGCCTGGATGTCTTGGTCACCAACGCCGGGGGGCCTCCGCCGGGCCTATTCGTGGACTTGAGCGATGAGGAGTGGGAGGTAGCGGCCAACCTCACCCTGATGAGCGCCGTCCGCCTGATACGGGAGGCTATACCCCATATGCGCCGAGGGGGTTGGGGAAGGATCATCACCCTGACCTCCGTCTCGGTGAAGCAGCCCATAGATAACCTGATATTGTCCAACGCCGTCCGGCTGGCCGTGTTGGGCCTGACTAAGAGCCTGGCGAATGAGTTGGCCAAAGACAACATCTTGGTTAACACCGTCTGTCCAGGCTGGACCAGGACGGAGAGGATGGAGGAGTTGTTGCGGGACCGGGCCCGGCGAGGGGGCACCTCGTTGGAGGAGGAGTTCGCCCAGATAGAGAGGGATATACCCCTGGGGCGGATGGGGAGCCCTGAGGAAGTGGCCAACCTGGTGGTCTTCCTGGCCTCGGAGCGGGCCAGCAACATCACTGGCACGGCCATCCAGGTGGATGGGGGGTATGTGAAGGGGGTGTTATAGAGAGGCATTCTGTGGCCTCGGATGTTACCATCCGACGCTCGTTGGCTGGCAGAAGGTAACTTCTGCCAGCGCGTGAAAAGCCAACCCTATCGTTGCGAAGGCATTAACTAAGCACGGGAGCATCGGCTTCCTTTTGCAAAAGGATAACTTGTGAGACGAGGGCTGGACTTCAACCTGATACTCATATCGCTCCTGGTTATCTTCGCCATCGCTCCTTTGACCTACCCGGGCTTCTTCCAGTCCCAGGAGGGCTTCCTTCCGGCCTTGAATGTCTTGGACCTGGACGGGAGCCTGCCGGGATTGGGTTGGCGGCCTCCCTGGGGAAGCAGCGAGGGCCTTCTCGCTGGCGACGGGCCCTTACCCTATGCCTTGGCTGAGGCCTTCCACCTAGTAGGTCTCAACGCCACCCAGGCGGTGAAGGCAGCCTATGCCTCGGCCTTCCTCCTGGCCGGGCTGGCCATCTATGGCCTGGGTCGGCGGCTATTCGGACCCTCCGGGGGTCTCATCGCCGCCCTGGCCTATACCTACTTGCCCTATCATCTGGCCACCGTCTATCTGCGGGGAGCCTTCGCTGAAACGTTGGCCTTCGCCCTCTTCCCCCTCGCCCTCTGGGCCTTGGAGGAGGGGTTACAAGGGGGGAGCAGGTCGGCTCTGGCCTTCTTGGCCCTCCTCTCGGCGGCCTTGCTCCTGACCCATGCCGGTTTGGCCCTCCTTTTCTGCATAGCATTGTTGGTCTATGTAGCCCTACTAGGCCCCTCTCGGCGGGACAAATGGGAGACCATAGCGGCTTTGCTCTGCGGTGTCTTCTTGGGGGCCTTGCTTTATTTGCCGTCCTTGTGGGGTCAAGGTTCGCCGATAGTCAACGCTTTCTCCCCAGCCTTCCTCCGCCCTTATGAACTCCTCTCCCCCCTCTGGGGCTCCGGGGAGGGCGGCTCTTCTCAAGTGGGGGTGGTGGCCCTGGGCATGGCCCTCTTGAGTGCCGTCCTGGTGGGACAAAAGGGTGTGGAAGGGGCCCTGAGGGGCCGCTCGCTCTTCTTCCTGGGGAGCGCCTTGGTTTTGGGTGGCCTGACCTTGGGTTTCGCCAGGCCCCTCTGGGAGTTCACCCCCCTCTCCTGGTTATTGTCTCACCCTTGGCAACTCTTAGCCCTGATAGGCTTCTTCGTCTCCCTGGCCGCAGGGGGGCTTCTGGCCTTAGAGCCTCGCCTGGCCCATTTCCCCTGGCTGGTGGCCCTCTTGGCCCTGGTCATCCTGGCCAGTTATAACTACCTATCCCCCCGATTCGTCGACTTGGAGGTAACTAGGCCGGCCACAGGCACCCTGGGGGAGGAAGTCCTCCTCCTGGATTACCGGCTGGAGGGGCCCCTCCGCCATGGGGCTACCATCCACCTCACTTTATATTGGCAGGCCCTGGAGGAGATGGGGGAGGACTACACTGTCTTCGTCCACGTGGTGGATGGGGAGGGAAAGGCCTGGGGACAGTGGGATAGCCAACCTGTGGCTGGGGAGCGCCCCACCACCACCTGGCAACGAGGAGAGGTGGCAGAGGATGAATATAAGGTGCCCATCGAGGCCGCGGGCCCTAGGGAAGGCTATCATATAGAGGTGGGGATGTACTTAGCGGAGAGCGGGGAGCGACTGACCGCCGGGGACGGAAGGACGTTTATAGTCCTAGAGGAGGGGCGGTGATGGCCCTGGCCACTCGGCGGCGCCTCGACCCTTACCTGGTGCTCCTCATCCTCTTCTCCATCTTCGCCGTAGCGCCCCTCTTCCAGCCCGGCTATTTCTGGGGGGCCCACGACGCCCGCCACAGCGTCTATTTCCTCTTCGAGTTCGACCGTTCCATCCAGGAAGGGGTTTGGTATCCTCGCTGGTCCCCGGATTTCGCCTTCGGCTATGGCTACCCCTTTTTCAACATCTATGGCCCCCTGGCCTTTTATGTGGGGGAGGCCTTTCACCTTCTAGGATTGGATTTCGTCTCCGCGGTGAAGGCGGTCTTCGCCCTCTCCTTCCTCCTCTCCGGCCTCTCCATGTTCCTTTTCGTGCGCCGCCTCATGGGCTCCCCAGCGGCCCTCTTGGCCGGCTTGATCTACGTCTATATCCCTTACCACCTGGTGGACGTTTACGTGCGGGCCTCTTTGGCCGAGTCGTTCGCCTTGCTCTTCATCCCCTTGAACCTTTGGCTCTTCTACGAGGCGGTCAGCGCCCCACGCTTGGCCTCCATCTTGGGCGCGGGCCTCTCCTATGCAGGGCTGATGCTGGCCCATAACGGCCTGGCCCTCCTCTTCACCCCCCTCTTGGCCACTTATTTGATCTATTTGGTGCTGGCGGAGGCCCGGCCTGACCCTAGAGGGCCTGGGAGGGCTCGCCTACCCCGGTGGGGGAAGGAGGTGGCTCGGCGCTCCCTTGCTCCCTTCCTGGGGTTGCTCTTAGGGTTGGGGCTGAGCGCCATCTTCTGGCTCCCCATGGCCATGGAGTTCAAATATGTGCGGCTGGATCAGTGGGTGGGCGGTTATTATGATTACCGCGACGATTTCGTCCACTTCTTTCAACTCTTCTCCCCCTTCTGGGGCTTCGGGCTGAGCGAACCCGGCCCTAGGGATGGCCTCTCCTTCCAACTGGGGGCCATGCCCCTGGCCTTGAGCCTGGCCTCTCTGGCGGTCTGGCCCCGGGTGGAGGGGCGAGGTTTGCGGAGGCTGCTATTATTCTTCCAGGTGACCCTTTTGCTCTTGGTCTTTCTGATGCTCTCGCCCTCGGATTCCTTGTGGGCCGCCCTGCGGCTGATGACCTTCGCCCAGTTCCCCTGGCGGCTCCTCACCTTGGCCATGGTGGCCCTCTCCTTCTTGGGTGGCTCGGTCTTGGCTGTCAAGGCTGAGGAGAGGCCCCCCTTGGCCGCGGTGGCCTTGGCCGCACTGGTTATATTGGGGAGTTATCCTTATCTAGAGTCCCAAATCGTGGAGCCGGCGGAGGGAGCGGTCTCTTTGCCGGGACTGATGGCCTTCCAGCGCTCGGCCGGGGAGATGACCGGCTCCACTATCTGGGTGCGGGAGATACCGGGTTGGTCTCCCATGGCCGAGGAGACCGTGACGCGGGGGAGGCCCATCATCACCAAGATAGATTTCGCCTCCCTCCCCACCGGCAAGGATGAGATAATAGCAGGGACGCGAGCCTTCGGCACCACCTTCGAGAAGGTCTCCTTCCGGGCCAGGAAGGAGGGGCGTATCACCTTTAACACCTTCTACTACCCCGGCTGGCGGGCCTACCTCCTGGCTGGAGAAGATGGGCCCATAGAGCGGGAGTTGGAGGTCGTGCCCCACGGCCCCCTGGGGCTGATCACCGTAACCGTGCCGGAGGGGGACCATTACCTCCTCCTGCGCTTCGAGGATACGCCGGTCCGGGTGGTGGGGAAGGCCATCAGTGGCTTGAGCCTCTTTTTTGCCCTTTTGGCGGTGGGCTGGAAGGTGCTCAAGCCCTTTAGGCGAATGCAAGAGAGGAGCGATGCGAAGGCTGGTTAGGGTTGATAGGCATATCTGGGTGATCTTGGCCCTCTCCCTCTTCGCTTGGGCGCCCCTTTTGGGCCCTACCTATTTTTTGGGGGCCCACGATGCCCGCCATAGCATCTTCTTTCTCACTGATTTCGACCAAGCCATCCGAGATGGAGCCCTCTATCCCCGCTGGGCCACCGATTTCGCCCTGGGTTACGGTTATCCCCTATTCATCCTCTATTCTCCCTTGGCCTTTTATGGGGCGGAGGCCTTCCACCTTTTGGGGGCTAGCCTCACCGCTTCGGTCAAGATCACCTACCTCTTGGCCTTCCTCCTTTCTGGCCTCTCCATGTACGCCTTGGCCAAGCGAACCATGGGGCGAGGGGCGGGGCTCTTGGCTGCCCTTGCCTATATCTACATCCCCTATCATCTGGTGGATATATACGTGCGCAGCGCCTTCGCTGAATTTTGTGCCCTGGGCTTCCTCCCCCTCATCTTGCTCTTTTTCCACCAATTGTTGGAAACCCGGGAGCGCCGCTACTTGGCCTGGGCTGCCCTGGCCTATGCCGGCCTCATCCTGACCCACGCCCCCACGGCTTTCATCTTCACTCCCCTTTTGGTGGCCTATATCCTCTTTCGCCTGTTCTCTGTAGTGGGGGGAAATGGGCGACGATTATTGCCTTTAGGCATGTTAGCAGCGGGAGGCATAGCCTTGGCTTTGGGCCTGAGCGCCATCTTCCTTTTGCCCATGCTGGTTGAAAAAGGCTACGTGGTAGAAGAGCAGTGGATCAGCGGCTCCTACAGTTACGACAAGCATTTCGTCTATTTCTCCCAACTCTTCTCTCCCTTCTGGGGGTATGGCTATGCTGGGGAGGGGCTGGCCGACGAGATGTCCTTCCAGTTGGGGGCAATGGCCGTCATCCTGGCCCTGGCGGGCCTGACCTTCGGCTTGGCTGGGCCGAGGAGGGGGCTCCTCGGCTTCTTCGCCGCGGCCACCTTGGCCCTCCTCCTGATGATGACGCCGCTGGCCGCGCCGCTATGGAGGCTATTGCCCCTGGCAGCGCTGATTCAATTTCCCTGGCGTCTCCTCTCCTTGGCGGCCTTTACCTTGGCCTTCCTGACCGGGGGCGTGGCCCTGGCTTGGGAAGAGGAGGGCTTCGGCCCAACCTTGGCTATCTTGGCCCTCCTCTTGGTGGTGAGCAGTTACGGTTATTCCACCCCTCAACATACCGAGCCCTCCCCCCGCTCCGAGGAGCCAGTGGCTATCATCGATTTCGAGACCTTTCACCCTCCCGACCGGGTGGGGATGACCATCTGGGTGGAGGAGCAGCCTCAAACCTCCCCTCTGGTCCCCCAGTATTTGGCCGGGGAGCCGTTGATGAAGGCTCACGTTTTGGCCGGGGGAGGGACAGTGGAGATAATCCGCCACGGGGGGGCTTCGGAGGAGATAGTGGTCCGTTCGCCCCAGGAGACGGAGGTCCAATTTTACACCTATTATTTCCCGGGTTGGCAGGCCTATGTGGACGGCAGGAAGGCCTCCCTCTATCCCAGTGGCCCCCAAGGCCTCATCACCTTGCGGGTGCCGGCTGGAGAACATAGAGTGTTTTTGCGCTTCGAAGATACCCCTATTCGTACGGCGGGGAGTATCATCTCTTTTGTAAGCCTAATAACCATTTTTGGGGTCTTGGCAAGAAAGCCATTTTCTGCTATAATAGGGTTTGTCGGGCGAGGGAGCTCGGCCGACGGCCGGTGAGGGAGAGGCCATGAGATGCCCGGGATGCGGGGCCACGTTGGAGGGGAGGCCCGTTCATTGTCCCCAATGTGGCCATCGTCTGCCCCTTAGGCGAAAGCGACGTTGTCCTTCCTGTGGGGTGAGGGTAGCCGAGGGGGCGAGAAGTTGTCTCATCTGTGGGGCG
>CAYUAM010000046.1:0-10187 GCA_964442805.1 uncultured Anaerolineales bacterium
AAACCCCTGCTCCTACCCCCACCCCGGCGCCTAGCCTCACGCCTACGCCGGAGCCCAGCCCGACGCCCACGCCGGAGCCGGAGGGGCTGCCCGACCTGGTGGTGGAGAGCCTCACCTTTCCCGAAGGGCTAAAGGCTGGGGAGCCGGTCACCATCACCTTGGCCATCAAGAACGCCGGGGATGGCCCGGTGGAGGGAGGATTCTGGACGGAACTATATGTCGACCCGCGGGAGGTGCCCTCCATGAACTCCATCAGCACCCAACTGGGCCAGGGCCTCTTCTGGTATATCCCCGCCTTGGAGGCGGGACAAATCATCACTATGACTAACCAGGAGGCCGAGGGAGAATATAGCAACTTCCCTGGCACCTTGACCGCCGGGCGCCACGAACTTTATGCCTACGTCGATGGCTATAACCCGGGGGTGGAGCAAGGGTTGGTGGTGGAATCCGACGAGGGGAATAACCTCTTGGGCCCCCTGGCGGTGGAGGTGGAAGGGAATAACCCCCAGGAGGAGGCCTTGCGTTCCTTCCTGCGGGGCCTGATGAACCTCTTGGGCCGCTTCTTCATCCGCCTGGGGGAGAGGATGGCCCAGAGTTAGAGGGGACGTGATATGGCCGAAGAAAAAGGGGTCTCCCTAAAGGTTATAGGTATCGGTGGCGGTGGCTCCAACGCCGTAGACCGCATGATCCAGGTGGGGATCGCCGGGGTCGATTTCGTCGCCGCCAACACCGACGCCCAGGCCTTATCCCTCTCCGAGGCGCCGGTGAAGGTCCAACTAGGCCGCCGTTGCACCCGGGGCCTGGGGACGGGGGGCGACCCTGGCTTGGGAGCCCAGGCCGCCTTGGAGAGCAAGGATGATTTAGCCTTCGTCTTGAGGGGTGCCGATATCGTCTTCCTGGCCGCCGGGCTGGGGGGAGGGACGGGGAGCGGCGCCCTACCCCTGGTGGCGGAGATGGCTCAGAAGGAGGGGGCCTTGACCATCGCCGTGGTGACCAGGCCCTTCGCCTTCGAGGGGAGAAAGAGGCAGGGCGTGGCTCAGCAGGCCTTGGAAGCCCTTCGAGACAGGACTAACGCCCTCATCGCCATCCCCAACGACCGCCTGGTGGAATTGATAGATGCTACTACCTCCTTGGATATCGCCTTCCGCATAGCCGACGACGTGTTGAGGCAAGGGGTGCAAGGGATAGCCGAGTTGGTGACCCTTCCCGGGCTGATCAACCTCGATTTCGCTCACCTGAAGGCGTTAATGTACCAGGCGGGAGGGGCGCTTATGGCCGTGGGGCAGGGGCGGGGGGAGGAGAGGGCCGTGGCCGCGGCGGAGGCGGCCATGGTCAGCCCCCTCACCGATGTCCGCTCCATCGCCGGGGCCAAGGGGCTCCTCATCAACATCACCGGGGGGACCGACCTCACCCTCTGGGATATCGAACAGGCGGTGGAGGTGATCACCCGGGCCGCTCGACCGGAGGCCAACGTGGCCTTGGGGGCGGTGGTCGACCCCAAGATGACGGGAAGGATCCAGGTCACCCTCATCGCCATGGGCATGGAGGAAGAAGTCCTCCCGGCCTATGAGCCCTTGCAGATAACGGTGGATCGAGGGTCGGAGCCCATCTGGTCGGTGGAGGCCGTGGAGGTGGTGGGGAGTCCGAGGAGCCCCTTCGTGGCGGAGAGCGATCTCGATATCCCGGCCTTCATCAGGCGGAGGAGGGCTGGATCGTGGTTCAAGGAGTGAGCATGGCCGAGGAAAAGGTCAAAAGATACGTCTACGAGCGATTCCCGGACCTGAGAGGGGTTCAGCCTCAGGCTTCGTCCTCCCCGGGGAAATATATCTATACCTTCAAGAAGCGGTTGCCTTTGCCTGGAGGGGGGACCATCTTGCAGGTAGTGCGGGTCACCGCCGACGAGAAGGGCGAGATCCTGAAGGTCTCGGTATCGAGGTGAGATACGAATGGTAGCCCTCATCTTTTGGAGGATAGTGGCTTTCCTGGTGCGCATGGTTTTCAAGGTTCGCCCCTTGGTCCTGTTGCTGGTGGGTATCTACCTGGTGGGTTGCCTAGTGGGCTTCATTTTCGCTCGGGGAGGTGCCCCGTGAAGTGGAAGTTGGCCGCCCTCTTAGCCACTGGCCTCCTGATGGCCATCATGGGGGCCCTGCCCCTCCAGGGAGCCCCTCTGGTGGAGGATGGGGGAACCACCTATATGGTCCAGTATGGGGATACCATCTACTCCATCGCCGGGCGCTTCGGGGTCACCGTGGAGGCCCTCCTGGCTGCCAATGGCCTGACTAACCCTAACTACATCTATGTAGGCCAAAGTTTGCTCATACCCTCTTCCCTCTCGCCGGTGGAAGAAGGGTCGGACGGCTATGTGGTCCAATACGGGGACACCTTATATTCCATCGCCCGTCGCTTCGGCCTCACCGTGGAGACCCTCATGGCTGCCAACGGCCTCTATAACCATAATCTCCTCTATATCGGACAGAGGCTGAACATCCCTACCTTTGGCCCCTCGGCGCCAGCGACGGCCTCCTCAGGGTTAGAATACGGCATCGCTGCTCCCCTTTTCGAGGACGGCCAGGCTGGCGAGAAGGCCCGGCGACTCAAAGAGATGGGATTCACCTGGGTCAGGGTGGAGATTCCCTGGTCGGAGGTAGAGAGGGAAAGGGAAGTCTACGATTGGAACCGGGTTGATGCCCTGGTAGAAGCCTTGGAAGGGGAATCCTTACAGATGATGGCTCAGGTGGTCTCCTCCCCCTCTTGGGCCCGAGCCGATGGGCTCCAGGAGTTCCCGCCGGATGACTATGGGGAACTTGGTCGCTTCCTTGGGGCCCTGGCCAGCCGCTACCGTGGGCGGATAAAGGCCTATCAGATCTGGGACCAGGCCAATTTGACCTCCCGCTTCGCCGATGCGGCGGAGTACGTGGCCCTCCTGAGGGTGGCCTATCTCTATATCAAGGCCGTCGACCCCCAGGCCGAGGTCATCACCGCTTCCCTAACTACTACCGAGGCAGGAGTGGAACCGGCCGATCTCTTCCTGAAGGCCATGTACCTATATGGGGGGGGCCACTACTTCGATCGGCTGGCGGTGAAGGCTTGGGGTGAGCCATCTTGGCCTCAAGGGGAAGCCTTGCGCGGCCTGATGGAAGGCAGTGACCAGGAGGGAGGGGCAACGCTCCTGGAGGTGGCCTGGCCCCCCAGCCAGATGGCGGCCGAGGCGGGGCCGATGAGCGCTTACCGATGGATGGAGGAGCAGTATTCCCCCTGGGTGGGGCTCATAATAGTGACGAATCGATGAAGGGGGTGAGAAGATGAACTGGAGATACCTTTTGGGCTTGTTCCTTTTGATCTTGGGGAGTGGTTGCACCCGGGCCAGGCCAGTGCCTCCCACGCCTACCCCCACGCCTACCCCTCTGGCCACGCCCACTTTGGCCCCCACCTTCACCCCTACCCCTGAACCCTATATCGCCTATACCGTGGCCCAAGGGGATAGCCTTTGGTCCATCGCCGTGGAGTTCGAGGTGACGGTGGAGGAACTCTTGGAGGCCAACGACCTCTCCCCGGATACTATATTAGAGATCGGACAGGAGTTGAGCATCCCCAAGAAGGCCCTCCTCAAGATGGCCGTCTCTACCCCTAGCCCTTCCGCTGCCGGTGCGACCTACACCGTGGGCCCGGGGGATACCCTTTGGGATATCGCCCTGCGCTTCGGGGTGACGGTGGAGGCCTTGGCCCAGGCCAACGGCCTTTCCAACCTGGACCAACTGGAGGTGGGGCAGGAGTTGATCATACCCCAATGAACGGGAGGATGCTGTGCGCTTAAAAGATTACCCTCGCCCTAAGGGAGATACCGGTATCGGCTTTCACTGGTTTCCGGACTATCGCCACTACGAGGCTCGCCATCTTGAGGCCTTCCTCCCCTTGCTCCAGAGGCTGAGGGCCAGTTGGCTGGTGCTCCCTTCCCACCCTTACGAATCCATACCGGAGCATTTCATCAGGGGCCTGGTGGAGCAGGATATCGAGCCCGTAATCGACCTGGCCATTCCCTATATATCTTTTTTGGATCAAGAGAAACTGCGCCTCATTTGTGAGCGGTATGCCTCCTGGGGGGTTGATTATATCTCCCTCTTCCGGGAGCCCAATTTGGCCAAGCGCTGGCCCCAATGGAAGGAGGAGGGGCTGGCGGCGCGCTTCATGGATCTCCTGGTCCCCTGTTTGGAGACCATGCACCAGGTGGAGGGGATCATCCCCCTATTTCCCCCTCTCTATCCCGGGGGAGACTATTGGGATACCCTCTTTCTGGCCGAGTGTTTCGACATCTTAAATCAGCGGGGCAAGGGGGAACTCTATGACAAGATGGCGGTGGGGCTGGAGAATTTCGCCTTCAATCGCCCCTTGACTTGGGGGCGGGGTGGGCCGGCTCGTTGGCCCTCCGCCCAGCCACACCTGACCCCGCCGGGGTGTGAGGACCAGCGAGGCTTCCATCAGTTCGACTGGTATGACCAGATCATCCGCCAGAAGGTGGGCCGCTCCCTGCCCCTCTTAGGCCTGGCCAACGGGGTGGCCTTGGGCGACCAAGCCGACCCCAACCTGCCCCCCATAGACGAGGAGGCCCACGCCGAGAGGAGCGTGGAGATCTCTCAGATGATGATGCGAGGGGAGGTGCCCAACGCCTTCTTCAATAACGCCTTCTGGCTATTGGTGGCTGAGGAGGCTAGCCCCTACGCCCAGCAACGCTGGTTCCGGCCCGATGGCCAGCCGGCCCTCCCTCAATCGGTGGAGGCCCTGCAAGGGATGGCCACCACCCCTCGCCGCTTCCAGGTGCAGGTCCCAGAAAGGGTGAGGGTGCTCTCTGGCGACTCGGTGGTGGTGATGGAACTGGAGGAATATTTGAGGGGGGTCCTTCCTAGGGAGATGGGGTGGGAAGCCCCCTTGGAGGCCCTGAAGGCCCAAGCCGTAGCCGCCCGCACCTACGCGGCCAGGGCGGTGGAATACCCTCGCCACCGAGAGAAGGGGGCTGACCTCTGCACTACCACCCACTGTCAGGTCTGGTCCCCCACACACCATCAGCGAACGGATCAGGCGGTGGAGGAAACCGCCGGGGTGGTAGCTACCTATGACAACGAGATCATCGGCGCCTTTTACTTCGGCCATTGCGATGGCCATACCAGGAACAGCGAGGAGGTCTGGCGGCTGGCCCTCCCCTATTGCCGCTCCGTGGAGTGCATCTGTGGATACCAGGAGAGGTACGGCCATGGGGTGGGGATGTGTCAACGGGGGGCCATGGCCATGGCGGAGAAGGGGGCCACCTACCAGGAGATCTTGACCCACTACTACACCGGCATCGAGGTGACCAAGGGAGGACGGGCCTATGGCCTTCCGGCCATCGCCTGGCCGGCTCCCCGGTCAAGCCTGGAACTTTGGGAGTGGCCGCGGCCGCCTAAGGATAACGGTTTAGGCATCCATGTGGGGCTGAATTTTGGCCAGGAAGCCTTGGCCCAGGATTTGGCGCGGGTGAAGGATCTGGGGCTTAAATGGGTCTTGCTCGTCCCCCAGGACGAATTGCAACTGGAGAGGGCGGTAAAACTCTTCTGGGCCGAAGGGATCATGCCGGTGGTGCGTCCTTATGCCCTGATAGACCGGTCCCACAATTTCGCCCGGGACGTGGACATCATGTCGAGAAACGCCATCCCTCCCTACATCCAGATCTACAACGAGCCCCGGGATGGACGGGAATGGACCAGCGGAAAACCTGATATCCCTCTCTTCGTGAGGAAGTGGGTGGATAAGGCCCTCTCCGTCTACGAGGAGGGAGGGTATCCGGGTCTCCAAGTGCTGGACTTGGACCTCCTGCGCCAAGTCATCGCCGAGACCAAGGTACGGGAGGTGACACACCTTTGGGGAAGGGCTTGGTTCTGCCCTCATAACTACGGCCTGAATCACCCTCCCAATTACCCTTATGATGCCGTCAATCAGAGAGGCATCCCCGTCCAACACCCCGAATGGGAGTTCGTGGCCCCCATCGAAGAGGTGAACCGCTGGCGGGAGGAGGATAAGAACCCCGGCCAGACCGTCCACGACGACTACAACTGCGTTTTGGGCTTCTTGGCCTTCGCTCGGGTTTTCCAGGAGGAACTAGGCTTCGTGCCCCCCATGATCTGCGGGGAGGGAGGGTGGCAGTACGGCTCTGCCCAGGACCGTCGCTACGCCAAGGTGAGCGACTACTTCCATGCCCAGTATCATCGTCGCCTGTTCGCCTGGTTCAAGGAGGGACGGCTCTCCAATGGGGAACCCCTCCCCGACTACCTCTTCGCCGTTTGTCCCTGGATCCTCTCCGGCCCCGATGCCGATGCTTGGTATAGCACCATCACCGGGACCAGGGAGGAGACCATCTCTTCGATCAAGGGGTTGGGCTCCTTCACTCGAAAGCCTCCTGCCCCTCAGCCTCCTCCGGAGGAGTCCACGGCCTGGGAGATGAGCGTGGAGCGGATGGACCGTCCCGGCTCCCGGGGCCTGGCCGGAAAGTTTCCGCGGGCGGGGATCCGTCTCACCATCAGCGACCCCTGGGGGAACGGGGTGGTGGTGGTCAGCGGCTCCAGGACGGAACATGGCCCCGGGGGCTTTGAGACGACGGTTTGGGCCGATGGGGTCTATACCTTGCGCTTCTTGGATCAGGCCTTCCAGGTGAGGATCCAAGGCGATTTCCTCTTCTTGACTTTCACCGAGGTATCGAGCGAGGAGACGAAGCAGGCCCGCTTGGCCTCGGGATGGATGGGTCGGGAGGAGGCGAAGGAACTTTTAGAGGACCTGGAAGGTGCATATGAAGGGCTTTTCAGCCTTGACCAAAGATAAGGAGGGAAGATGATGGATCCAAAGAGGAAAGCCGTTTTCAGGGTAGCAGGCCTGGCTCTGGTGGGACTCTTGGTAGTGGGGTTGGTGGGTTGGGGAGGCTTCTTTGGGATGGGCCGCCTGAGGGGTGGCCACCCTGCCCCCTCGCCTACGGTAAAGGCTACGGAGGCCCCCCTGACCGTGGTCACTCCCACCCCTACCGTGGCCGCGGAAACCCCCAAGCCTACCCCCACTAAGGTGGTGGTGGCTGTGGCTAGCCCCACCGCCGTCCCTACTCCCACCCCCAGCGACCTCTTGCCCCAATCGGGGCAGGGCATGGTTAGCCCTATCCTTATCGGGGTCGGACTGGTGATATTGATGGGAGCGGCGCGGTTGGGGAGGATGAGCCATAGCCAAGGCCGCCCAAGCGAATAGTCTATCCGGTCAACGTTGAGATCTAATACTAAGAGGGGACAATGCGCACCGCTTCGCCTCGTCGGGGTCGTCGCTTCTTGGTCCTTCTCCTGGCGGTGGCCTTCGCCCTGGCCGGGTTCCGGAGCGGCGAAGGGTTATATCACCATCTGAGAGGGTCCTTCTCCCTTGGGGAAGGCCTATTATCCTCTACCGCCCTTTGGCTTCCCACCGTTCAAGAGGGAAGCGGCCAGGAGTTGCCTTCCTGGGAGGGGAGGGAGAGGGTCAACTTCCTCTTATTGGGCCTCGACCGACGCCCGGGGGAGGAGGCCTGTCGGGCCGATACCATTATGGTGGCCTCTCTCGAGCCCTTGACCAAGAAGGCCGTCCTCCTCTCCATCCCTCGGGACCTCTGGGTTTCTATCCCTGGTTATGGGGAGGGAAGGATCAACACCGCCCACTTCTTGGGGGAACTGGAAGGCTCGGGTGGCCCCCAACTGACCGCACAGACTATAGGGGCCAACTTTGGGATACCGATCCATCACTATGTTAGTCTGGATTTTGAGGGTTTCAAGAAGGCCATCGAGATCATGGGCGGGGTGGAGGTCGAGGTCCCTCTCCCCATCCAAGATGATCAATTTCCCGACGAGAATTACGGTTATCAGAGCATCTATATCCCCGCGGGGAGACAACTGATGGATGGAGAGAGGCTCCTCCAATATGTGCGCACTCGGCATGGGAACGGCGATTTCGATAGGATGAGGCGGCAACAACAGGTTCTCCGAGCCTTGGCGGAGAAGGCCCTTCATTTGGATCTTCGTCGCCTGCCCCAACTTCTGGCTACCCTCCGCGACGCTCTATCCACTGACCTGGAGCCCCTGGAAGTCCTGGCTCTAGCCAACTTGGCTAGGGATATAGGCTTAGAGGGGGTGGAGATGAGGGCCATCGATGAATCGCTCACCACCCCTTTCACCACCTGGGATGGGGCTCAGATCCTCTTGCCCGATAAGGCGGGGATCCAAGCCCTTTTGCAAGAACTTTTCACCGCACCTTCCACCACGCAAGGCTCGGAAGGGGAGGAAGGGAAAGGAGAGGGAGATTTGAAGATCGTGGTGCGCAATGGAACGGGCGAAGTCGGTCGGGCAGGTGAGGTGGCCCAATTCCTGGATCGACGGGGCTACGAGGTCAGAGATTACGGAGACCTCTACCAGAACGCCATCGGCGAGATGGTGATAGTGACCCGCCGAGATAGGGTCGAGACCGCCCGCCATTTGGCTGGCCTGCTGAAGATCGACCAAAATAATGTGATCTTAGTCCACTCCCCAGAAGAGGAGGCGGATATCATCATCCTCCTGGGCTCCCCGGTCCTCGTCCCCGCTTACTAAGGGGGGATATTGACCCCATTGAGGATAAGGGACGATAAGGAGGTCCATCTCTGGACTTCGGCTTATGGCCAGGGGAATCCGAGATATTTCCGCGGTTGTTCTTGCTTCGATTTTACCCCCCCCCTGATGGGAGCGAGGGCTGTCTGTTAATCCCCTCTTGTCTCGCCAAAATCTTCCCCAGCGATCAGGCTAAAGGATAAATAGTAAGTGTCACCAAAGGGTGCGGCAGATATCCCTCCCTTCGGCCTGCCGGGGTTGAGGCCTTCCGTAAAATAATACCTTTATTTGCCCTGGGTCCTTGACAAATTAGTTTAAATAGTGTAAAATATATTAAAATATCATAAATACCTACATATATTCAAAACATTCTTATCGGGAGAGGAGATGGAGCCCCAGACCCTGAGCCTCTTAGAGGCCTTGCAGACCCTCCTAGGTGGCCTGCTCGAGGGTCTGCTGATCACTGATCTTCAGGGGCGGGTAGTGGCGGGGAATTCCTCCGAGTTCATCGGCCGCTCCTGTAGCGATATCTTCCAGCCCCAAGGGGGTAGGGAGGCCTGTGAGCGAGGGTGTGTCCTCCCGTCGCTCTTGAAAACCGAGCCTTCCCTGACCTCCCCTCAGCGTCCTCCCTGCCTCGCGGACGGGCTCAGGCCCCTTCAGGGAGCGGTGGTACCCCTTCGAGGCCCCGAAGGGGCGGTCCAAGGGGCAGTGATGGCCTTTTGGCGTCCCCATGAGGCACTCACCCAGAAAGACGATCTCCTCTGCTTGGTCTCCCATCAACTGCGTGCCTCCCTTACCGACATAGTGGTCGCCGCTCAAACTGGCCTACGGGGCATGGAAGAGGAAAGGACCACAGACCGGGAACTACTGGAGATCATCTTCGAGGAGGCTCGAGGCCTCGTTCACTTCCTGGAGCGGTTATTGCAATGGGTTGCTATAGAGGAGGGGCGCCTAGTGCCCCAACCACGGCAGTTCGTTTTGCGTTCCTTGGTAGGCAAGGTATTGGTCAGCCACCATCGTCGCCAAAGCGGCCACCGCTTCGAACTCTGGTCGCAGATGGACGGCCTACGCGTCAGCGCCGATCGGGAGTGCACCATCTCCATCTTGGATAACCTGTTGGACAACGCGGTCAAATATTCGCCCCCCGGGAGTAAGGTCAAGATAGGGATGCGCCCTTGGGAGGGGAGGTTCGCTTTGGTAACGGTAGCCGATGCTGGTCAAGGTATCCCCGAGGAAGATCTGCCGCATATCTTTGATAAATTCTATCGCCTCCCAGGAGGAAATGGCAGGAATGAAGGGTTCGGTTTAGGCCTCTACTTGGCTAAGAGGCTGGTGGAGGCTCAAGGGGGCCATATCTGGGTGGAGAGCCGGGAGGGGCAAGGGTCGGAGTTCAGTTTTACCCTGCCCCTCGCTTCACCCTAGTGGGGAGAAAGATCATGTCCTCTTCCATATCGGCTTTAAGAGATTCGGTAAAGGGTGAAGATGGGTCCAAGATCTTGATCATCGAGGATGACTCGGCTTTGGTAAGGTTGTTAAAGATAATATCTATAATCATGAGAATGTTGATTATGATGA
>CAYUAM010000047.1:0-5286 GCA_964442805.1 uncultured Anaerolineales bacterium
GCTACCTTTTCGATAGCCTCTTGGGGGCTCCCCTGCAAGGCATCTATCTCTGTCCAGCTTGTGACGTGGAGACAGAGAGAACCAAACACCGCTGTGGCCGGGCCACCGTTCATCTCCGCGGCTGGCCCTGGCTCAACAACGACCTGGTGAACTTTGCCAGTTCCCTGGTGGGGGCAGGGGTGGCCTTCCTACTCTATCGATTCCTCGTGCTCAAATGAGACTTTCTATTCCGATCTTAACTTCAGGCTGCCCACCCCCATACGGATTCGAAGGGTGAGGGCGTTCTTTGCCCCTTCATAGGCGTCGTTTCTATACTCCTCTCCCACCTTGCGGAAGCCATAGATGTCGGTCTCCGTGATCTGCTCCTCTATAATAACTCTGGCCCCTGTGGTCTGGGGGACTAGGATGGTCACCTGGCTGACCCCGGTTTCGATCCTCACCTCCGCAGGACGTTGTAGTTCGCCGGTGAAATCAAAAACGTAGCTCCCCACGCCGCCCTCGAAATCTAGCCTCTCGAAGTTGGCGTTGCCCAGAAGGGAGAATTCGAATTTGGAGGCTCCGGTCTCTATCTCCATCTCTTCCAGGACTTCGGGGTTAGGCTCCTGAAAGGAGACGGTGGCCGAGGCGGCGCCGGTGCGCATGGCCAGACTAACTAGGCGCAACCCTCCTAGTTCGAACTCCCCGCTGAAGGCTCCGGCCTCAATGCGCAGGGAGAGGGGGATCTCCTGGCTGAGCCTGATATCCCAATCGTTGCGTATCTTTTTGGTGACTATCCTCTTAAATTCCTCTTTGGGGCCCACCTCTACCAGGGCCTTCTCTCCCTCCAGCGAATATTTGACCTCCGGCTCCAGTTCGTCTACGTTGTAATCCACCTTCCCTTCCAAAAGTTCGGTTGCCCCGGGTTGCAGGTGGAAGGAGGCTGCCCCGAAACGCAGGGTCACCTCCGCGCTCTGGGCGTCGCCTAAGGGAGCCACCAGTTCTTTAGTGCGCACCTCGCCCACCTCCATGGCGGGCAGGCCGGGGATGGAGTCACATCCCACCAGCAGGAACAGGCTCAGGATGAGACAAACCGAGATCGCCCTTTTCATGTTCCCTCCTTTTCTAACCTCGCTCCCTTCGAGCAATGGAGTGCACAATCATATACGGACAGAAGATGGCGTGGTTTCATCCCATTATAAAACGGCCCTGACCGAATAGCCAGTCAGGGCATGACCAAGCGAGGAGAATTTGAGTGGATTATTTTTGAAAACAGCAGACCCTATCCTTGCCTGCCGCCTTGGCCCTCAAGAGGGCGGTGTCCGCCGCTTGTACCAGTTCCTTGGCGGTCGTGCCGTGCTCAGGGTAAGTGGCTAGGCCGAGGCTTATGGTGATCTTAGCCACCGTTTGGGTTTGACGTATCCTGAAGGGATGTTCCCTCACTGCATCCCATATGCGGTGGGCCAGGGAGATCGCCCCTTCCATACCCGTCTCGGGTAGGATGATGACGAACTCCTCTCCGCCATAGCGGGCGACGATATCGCTGCTACGGGTGGTCTTTTGGACGAGTTGGGACAACTCCTTTAGGAGATCATCCCCGGCCAGATGGCCATAGGTGTCGTTGTACCCTTTGAAGCCGTCTATATCCAGGATGATTAGGGAGAGGGGACGGCTGTAGCGTCCGCTGCGGGCTAATTCCTTCTCTAGGGCTTCATAGAAATAGCGGAGGTTGTAAAGTCCGGTCAAGCCATCGGTGATGGACAAGGTCTTTGTCTCCTCGTAAAGGCGGGCGTTTTCTATTGCTACCCCGATGTGGCTGCTGAGGGTCAGGAGGAGTTGGTAGTCATCTTCGGTGAGGGGTCTCTGGCCGGTGGATTCCAGGTTGAGAACCCCTAGGACTTCTCCTCCCCATCTTATAGGCACGCAGATTTCACCGGTGGCTTTAGGGTCGTCGGGGATATAGTCAGGGTCCTCCTTGACGTCGCGCAAAAAGGCTGGCTGTCCGGTGCGGGCCACACGGCCTACAATGCCTCGGTCTAGAGGTATGAACTCCGACTCGCTTTCGAGGTCATAGCCGATTTGAGCCCCCAGCCTTAGCCTCCCGTTTTCCAGGAGGTAGATGCCCAATAAGGGGTAGTCGAAGGTCGCCGAGAGTTCCTCTACCACGCGCTGGAGCACCTCTTTCAGATCGAGGGTGGAGTTTATGACCTCAGCCACTTTATGGAGGACCGTGGTCTCCGCCAACCGTTTTTGGGTCTCCTCATAGAGGCGGGCGTTCTCGATAGCGATGGCTCCCTGATCAGCCAGGAGGGCGAGCAATTGAAGTTCATCTTTGCTGAATGTATGGGGCTGGAGAAAGACCATGTTGAGAACGCCGGTCAATCCCCATTTCCCCTTCAAAGGGAATCCAGCCACCGATTTGACGCCCCACTTTCGTGACTCGGGCGTGGCATAAATGGGACTGTCGGTTGCCCTCTCGATGATCACGGGGTCTTGGGCCTTAAGGACAGCGGCGGTCAAGCCCTTATTTTTTCTTGGCCAGGTTATGGGAGGCATTTTGGCTTTGGGCTGCCAGGAGGCTGCGCGCTGGTTAAATTCACCGCTATCTGGGTCGAGGGTGAATATATGGACGTAGTCTGCGTTGGTGAGTTTCAGGGTGCTATCGGCGATACCTTGAAGCAGGGTGGAGAGGTCTAAGGAAGAAGTTATCTCCGCCCCTATTTTTTGGAGGGTGGTCATCGCCTTCAGGTGTGTTTGCGTCTTCGCGTACAGCCGGGCGTTCTCGATGGCCACGCCGATGTGGCTGCTGAGGGTGTCGAGGAGCATCAAGTCATCCTCTCTTAGTAACCTGCATTCGTCGCACTCTACGTTGAGGACGCCGAGGAGGGTCTCACCACTCCTGATGGGCACGCAGATCTCGCTCTTGATTTCAGAATAGGCAGGGATGTAGTCGGGGTCCTGGCTCACATCTCTGACGAAGGCTGGTTCCATGGTGCGGGCTACGCGACCTATGACCCCACGCTCTAGGGGTATCAATTCGATAGTAGTCTTATCATCGTACCCCACGTTAGCCTGGAGTCTTAGTCCATCTTCCTCTAATAGGTATATATCCACTAGACGGTAACCGAAGGCGGTGGATAGTTCCTCCACCACACGCTGGAATATCTCCTTCAGATCGAGGGTGGCGTTGATGATTTCCGCTACCTTATGGAGGAGCGTGGTCTCTGCCAACCGTTTTTGCGTTTCATCGTAGAGTCGGGCGTTCTCTACGACTATGGCGGCCTGGTTGGCGAACATGGTTAGGAATCTTGTGTCGTCTTGAGTGAAACCGATAGGCTTGTTAGCGGCATACACCAGACCAGTGATCCTACCCTCGATGCTTAGGGGAACGACCAGAAGGTTGAAAACACCATGGTGTTGTGTCCACCAGGAGAAGAAACCCGGGATTTGAGCGATGTCGTTGGCCAGAAGAGGTCCCTGGAGGCGGAAATTCCAACCTTCTCGGGCGGGGCCATCTACCTTGTAGTGAAGGGAGCGGACTAGTTCATCGGATAACCCATAGCCTGGTGGTTCCGCGTGCATCTCCCTGGCGCGCTGGTCGTAGGTGGCTATGAGGCAAATTTGGCAACCGATGAGTTGGGCTATCCGCTTGGTCAACTCTCCGAAAGTCTCTCCCACATCGGCCATAGAACTGAAAGCCTGGGAGATATCGTACAAGCCGGAGAGTTCGTCGATTCTCTTCCTGGCATCCTCATAGAGTCTGGCGTTCTCGATGGCTATGGCGGCCTGGTTGGCGAAGAGGGTGGCCAATTGGAGGTCTCTTTCATCGAAGGTGCCCGCTCCCTTGCGGTCGAGGTAGAGGACTCCCAGGAGTTGATCGCCTCGCATCAAGGGCACTCCTAAAGCGCCCTTGAGTTGTTCCTCCTCCCACTGAGGCGATCGTCCAACCCAATGGGAATAGTCGTCCACTATTAGAGGCTGTTTGTTTTGCGCTATCGTCCCTGCTAGGCCTTCCCCCAAAGCGAGCCTTATTCCTCTGAGGTCCTTGCTGTGGCCGTGGCTAATCGTCAATTCCAGTTCCCGTGTCTCAGGACGGTACAAATATATGCCTCCTGCATGGGCATCGAGTAGTTGGGTAGCATTCTGGACGATGGTGGGCAGCACTTCCGAGAGGTTGGTCTTAGCGACCACCTCCAGAGAGACATCGTGGAGAGCGGAGAGTTCTTTAACCCTGCGTTCCCGTTCGGCGAAGAGTCGCGCGTTCTCGATGGCTATGGCCGCCTGGTTGGCGAAGATCTCCAAGATTTGGATGGTCTCAAGGGAAGGGATTTTACCATCGAGGGGAGCATCCGCGGACAGGTAGCCTACCGATTTGCCCTCCTTGGTCTCTAGCGGTACGAGCAGGACATCCTCTGGGTGCCACTGGCCAGGACTTAATTCCCCAGGGCCAGGGATGTAGGTAAACTCCTCGACGCTCTCATCCAAAAGACCGTGTTCATGGCTGACGAAGTAGGAGCGGCTGACCTTGAAGCGCTCTTGCACGAAGGGCTTCAATATGCTCATGGGCATGTTTGCTCCCAGCAACCTTTGTCTCGCTTCTGTGGGGTAGCCAGCCAGGGCTCGGAGGACCGACGATTGGCCGTCCTCACTGAGGACGTGGACGACCACTAGGTTGAAGCCCATGCTATCTCGCACCGCTTGTGCGATCTTCTCCAGCAGTTGGTCCAACTCCAGGTTCAGTCTGAGGGCGTTGCCCACCTCCAGGATCCTGGTCAATTGGGTGCTCTTCTGCTGCTGAGCCTGGTAGAGCCGCGCGTTCTCGATGGCTATGGCCGCTTGGTTGGCGAGGAGGGTCGCTAGTCGAACGTCTCCTTCCTGGAAGGTCTTACCAGAAGCATGCGCGATGTAAAGAATACCAAGCAGGTTATCGCCATGCTTCAGGGGGACACCGAGGGCCCCACCGATAGCCTCTCCTTCCCATTGGGGTGATCTGCCTTCCCACCGCTGATAATCGTCTACAAGAAGAGGTTCTCCGTTCAGGGCCACCTTCCCTGATAGACCCTCGCCCAGGGCTAATCTGGTTCCCGTATAATCCTTGCTCAGACCCTGATGGACAATCAATTCCAGTTCTTGACTTTCTGAGTGATAAAGGTAAAGACCCCCGCCGTTCGCTCTCAATAACTCTACGGCTCTAAGGAGGGTGGTCTTTAAGAGGGCGTTCAAATCCAGGTGAGATGTCACGTCCAGGGAGACATCGTACAGTGCGGCCAGTTCCTGGTTGCGGCGGCGAATCTCCTCCTCGGGCACGAT
>CAYUAM010000047.1:5296-10080 GCA_964442805.1 uncultured Anaerolineales bacterium
CCGATACTCTGTGTAGGGCTGTGATCTCTCTCAGCCGTTTCTGTACCTCCTCCTCCGCCTGCTTGACTTCATTGATCTCGCGCGTGACCCCGACGAGCCCCACGATCTGGCCACTGGCGTCGCGCAGTGGGACTTTGGTGGTCGACGTCCAATTGATCTGCCCGTCCTCCAATCGCCTACTCTCGATCAAGCCTATGATCGGTTCGCCTGTGGTCATGATGTGCTCATCGTCAACTGAAGTCTCTCGGCCAAACTCCTCTCCAAACAAGTCTATGTCGGTTTTCCCGAGGGCTTGACTCATCTCCTCCAGGCCTAAACTTCTCATCATCATACGGTTGATTCTTGTTAAGCGGCACTGCCGGTCTTTGAAGTATATGCTGTCTGGGATGTTGTCCATCAGCGCATCCATCAGCGCCTTTTCAGCCCGCAGCGCCTCCTCCATTTGCTTGCGCTCGGTGATGTCTATTATGGCTGCCTGCACGGCGGGCTTTCCATGGTACTCGATGGGGCTGGCGAACATCTCCAGCCAGTGCACCGCTCCGTCTTTCCGGAATCCGCGGTATTCGTAACGCTGGGGCACTGGTTTACCTGCCAAGCGCTCTTGAAAGCGTCCCCAGACGAGGGCTTGATCCTCAGGGTGGACCAGCGCTTGCACTTTCTCGGGGGAGAGGGATAAGAGTTCCTCGATAGTATATCCACTAATCTCGGCGAAAGCCTGGTTAGCGAAGACCATGCGGAAATCTTGGATGATTATTAGCCCCTGCAGCGAATGGTCAACTACCGCTCGATATGCCTCTTCGGCTCGCTTGCGCCCGGTGATGTCCCTGGCGATGCCGATTATCTCGACAACCCTTCGCCCTCTTTTGATCGGCGTGCCCAATAGTTCGAGGGGTACCTTTTCTCCCCCTTTGGTGATCATCTCTATCTCGATGGGAGGGGTAGGTTGCCCTCTCAAGGCCTTCTGGAACATATTGAGGCACGCGGGGATATGTTCCAGGGGAAGGAGTTCCCTGAAATGCCTGCCGACTAATTCCTCTTTGTTGTAGCCCGAGATCCTCTCCGCCGCCAAGTTCGCGAAGGTGAACCGGCCGAGCAAATCCAGGGTGAAGATCGCATCGGCGGCGGTCTCTACCAGGGCCTTGTATTTCTCCTCAGTTCTCGCTCTTTCGTCTGTCTTCTCACCTTTCGTCATGATAACCTAATCCATCACGGACTGTGGAACTTTCTCTACGTATCTCTTTCACGATAATATCAGTTTTTCACAATTACGACAATGGGAAAATCGTACCCCCCCTGGGGTGGGCTGCGGAGGGAAGCGGCCTAAGCGGAGCGCTTAAGTCAAGCCTGGCTGGCTACTGCTAGGGCTATGGCGTATTCCTGGGAATGGGAGAGGCTGAGGGCGAAATGGGTTAGGCCCAGGGCCTTGGCCCTCTCCCGAGCCCGGCCGTGGAGGAAGACCTGGGGCTTGCCTCGGACATCTGCTAATATCTCCATCTCCCGCCAAGATATCCCCCGCACCCCCGTTCCCAGGGCCTTGGAGATGGCCTCTTTGGCCGCGAAGCGGACGGCCAATTCCCCGATTCGTCCTCTACAATATTCAGCCTCGGCCGAGGTGAAGATGCGCCGCATAAAACGCTCGCCAAAGCGCTCGTAGGCCTTGGCGATGCGTTGGATCTCTACGATATCGACCCCCACGGATAAGTTCAACGGTTCCCCCTTCAGGAGGCCGTCTCCTCTGTCTTCGCCTTGGAGGGGACCTCCTTCTGGGCGTTGGAAGGCTCGTGGCCTCGCCCCAGGCCTCGGTAGATGAAGCCCAGTTCCCTCATCCTGGCCGGTTCGTAGATGTTGCGGCCGTCGATGAGGACCGGTTGCCTCATCAGATCTTTCACCCTGGCCATGTCCAAGTGCTTGAACTCGTTCCATTCCGTGACCACCATCAAGGCATCGCTCCCTTCGGCCGCTTGGTAGGCGTCAGCGCAATAAGTCACTTCCGGTAGGATCTTTTTCGCCACCTCCATGGCCGCTGGGTCGTAGGCCTTGATCTGAGCCCCTTCGTTGGTGAGGAGGTGGATCACCTCGATGGAGGGAGCCTCTCGCATATCGTCGGTGTTGGCTTTGAAGGCCAGCCCCAGGATGCCCACCGTTTTCCCGTGCAAAGTCCCCAGGCTCTCTCGCATGGCTTGGATGGCCCGCCGCCTTTGATCGCGGTTTATCTCCATCACCGCCCGAAGGAGTTGAGGGTGGCAACCGTGAAGGGAAGCCATATGCTCCAGGGCCTTCACATCTTTGGGAAAACATGAGCCTCCCCAGCCCAGGCCGGCATCCAGATAGTCCTGGCCGATGCGCTTATCGTAGCCCATGCCGGCGGCCACCTCCTTGATATCGGCCCCTAATTTCTCGCAGATGGAGGCTATCTCGTTGATGAAGGAGATGCGGTTGGCTAGATAGGCGTTGGAGGCGTATTTGATCATCTCTGCAGTGCGTAAGTCGGTGATGAGGATGGGGGCTCGCAGGGAGAGGTAGAGTTGAGCCACCTGTTCGGCCGCCCCTCGGTCGGTGGAGCCCAGGACGATGCGGTCGGGGTTCAAGAAATCGCTGATGGCCGACCCCTCCCGCAGGAATTCGGGGTTGGAGACCACGGCGAAATCGATCCCCGGCTTGACATGCCTCTCTATGATCTCAGCCACCCAGTCGCCGGTGCCGATGGGGACGGTGCTCTTGTTGACGATGATGAGGGGGTGGTCCATCACCCTGGCGATCTCTTCCGCGGCCATGCGTATATATTTCAAATCCGCTTCCCCCTCGTCGCCGGAGGGGGTATTCACGGCGATGAAGGCGAAATCGGCGTCCTTTAGCCCCTCGGCGTAAGAGGTGGTGAAGCGTAGGCGGCCGCTTTGGATATTTCGTTCCACCATCTCTTGCAAGCCGGGCTCATAAATGGGGACCTTCCCCCTCTTCAGTTTGGCTATCTTCTCTTCATCGATATCCACCCCGGTGACCTGATTGCCCAGGTCGGCGAAGCAGGTCCCGGTCACCACACCCACATAGCCGCCAGCACCGATGACACAGATCTTCTTCATGGCCACCTCCCCAAATCAAAGACATCATACCATAAGCCCATCCCCTTTTCAACCCTCCTCTACCAAGGCGGCGACCTTTTGGCCCAAAGCCACGCTGTAGTTCATCCCCCGGTCTTGGGGGTAGATCTGGCTGGTGTTGGCCAGATAGAGCCCTGTGATGGGCGTCTTATGGGGCGGGATGCGGCCCGCATAATCGGTGGTTACGATGGGCTGGGCGGCATCGGCTCGGAAGAGCCAAAGCCTCTCCACCCAATCCTCCTCAAATGCCGGATTTATCTTCTTAAGGAAGGGGAGGTAGTGAGACAATAACTCCTGGGGGGAGAGCCCATAGGAGGGCTCATCCCGGCTCAGGTAGTTAGATAGGTAGAGGATATGTTTCCCCTCATAGTTCTCGGGGGGGATGAGGTTGGTATGCTCCATGGCTCCTACGAAAGGGAAGGTGGTGTCGCTTATGTTGAGCCAGTAGATGCGGGACAGGGAGCGTCTCATCTCCAGGACCAGACAGAGAGAGCCTAGATAGTCCACCTGGCGCAGGCGGGCTATGAACTCCGGGGGCAACTGGGGGGCTATCTCCCCCAGGACGAAGGAGGGGACGGTGGCGATGACCAGGTCAAAGTCTCGCCTCAGTGATTCGCCGGGGGAGGGTTCGGCCTCCAGCCCTCTGGCCCTACCCCCTTCGATGACCACCTTCTTCACCGGGCAGCCCTTATGGACTTCCCCTCCTCGCTTTTGGATCTCCCTCTCCAGGGCCTCGATCAGGCCTTGATAACTCCCCTCCATATAGCCCAGGAGTTCCCGTTGCATGGTGGGGCCCCGGGAGGCCACGCGGTGTTTGAACTTGCTCCAGAGCCAGGCCATGCTTATCTGGTCGGCGTAGGGGCCGAACTTCCCCCGCAAGAGGGGGCGGAATATCACCTCGTAGGGCCCTTCTCCCACCTTGCGGCGCACCCATTCCATGGCCGTAACCCCCTCTAATTCTTGCCATCGGGCCAGCCTTTGCAGGTAAATGGTAACGAGGCCGGTCCAGATTCGCCGGAAGGGGCTAAGGGGGCGGAAGCGTAGGAGATCAAAGGGGGTGACGAAGTCATAGACCTCCCCCTGGTAGTAGATGCCCACCTTGGAGGGGAGCCATCTCATCCGCTCACTAAGCCCCAGTTCCTCAATTAGACCTATTATCTCCGCGTCGCTGGTGAAGATATGGTGATAGAACCGCTCCAGCCGCGTCCCCTCCAGGGGGAAGGTGGCGGCCTGGCCGCCCAGTTCCTGGTCGGCCTCGAAGAGGGCCACTTTATGGCCCTTCTTGGCCAGTTCGTAGGCCGCGGTAAGGCCGGTGATTCCTCCGCCGATGATACCGATGCGCATGGACTACTCCTTTGGCTCTTCTCCTGTTACTCTGGCCAGGGCTCGGCGGACCATTTCCGCCTCAGGAACGCCAAGTTTTTCCGCGAGTACTAGGCTCTCTTTGAACAGCCTAATAGCCTCCTCTGCCTTGCCTTCATCCTCTGCAACTCTCCCTAGTTGGAAGAGGGAAGAGGCTATGCCTGCTTGGTCTCCGAGGTTTCTTGCGATCTCCAGGCTTTGGTTATATAGGTCTTTTGCCTCCTGGTAGTGGCCTTGGGGTTGGGCGATGGTGCCCAGTTGGTGAAGGACGGTGGCTTGTTCGCTTTTGGCTCCCAGGTCTTTGAAGGTTTCCAGGCTTTGGTT
>CAYUAM010000048.1:0-10065 GCA_964442805.1 uncultured Anaerolineales bacterium
CGGATGGAGTTTGCGGTTGATGAACTGGTCGCTCTCTTGGAAATATTTGCGCCGCTCAGAGTGGCCCACGATCACGTAGCCACAGCCCACATCCAGGAGCATGAGAGGCGATATCTCCCCCGTATAGGCCCCCTCGACCTGAGGGTAGAGGTTCTGGGCGCCCAGTTTTATATTACTCCCCTCCAGTACCTGGGCCACGGGGTATAGGGCGGTGAAGGGGGGACAAACCAAGATCTCCCGGTCGGTCACCTCGGCCAGCCTCTCCTTGAGGGCTTGGGCCAAGGCCCTGGCCTCTCCCACCCTCTTATTCATCTTCCAGTTTCCGGCCATGAGAGGAATGCGCATACGAGCCTCCTTTTGCTGTTGGGTAGGCTATAACATCGTAGGTAGCCTGAAAAGGCCCTCCTATACGGTTTAGGCTAGGCGACGGGATGGACTAGATATCTCTCACGATGTGGGTGTCGGTGAATTCCACCTCCGGGATCTCCCGGATGGCCTCGATGACCAGGTCGAGGCCGGCCAAGTCAGGGGCCTCGATTATGGCCACCACCTCCAGGGAGCCAAAGAGGCCATCGGCCCTGACCACCCCCTCGATCTCCTGTAATGCACTTACCACCTCATCGGGGTCCTCGGTGCAATCTATGAAGACATAAGCGGAAACGGCCACCTTCCTCCTCCTCTCTAAAATATGGGACGGTATCGGGAGCAACCTTGCCGGCATCTAGCCGGCCCTTTCACCTCTTCCAGTTGGGAGGTGCACACGGCGTATATTTCGACCCTGGGGAAGAAGCCAAAGAACCGTCCCTTCACTTCAGCCTCCAGGGCTAGATGGGCGCAGGGGTTGTGGGCTAATATCCCGGGAACGGGGCATCCCTTGCACAGGGAGTCTTTCCAAGGCAGGGAATGGGGGTTACGAGCGATGAGACGGCACTCCTTGGTGGTCCGGCGACGGTAGGTATCCTCATGGTAGAAGCGGCAACGAAAGGCCACCTTCTACTCCTCTTCTAAACCTTGGAGGTGACCGGTATCGCCCAATAGGCGCACTATGGTTTTCCCTCCCTCGAAGTCTATGATGTTTAAGGCCCCGTTATCCTGGCGAGGGGTGAGCCAGAGGAGAGAAAGGTCCTCCTCCAAGAATTCGCACATCAGGCTCTTGACTGGGACGGCGTGGGTGACGATGCATACAGCGTGTCCGGTTTCCACCCGTCGTATGGTGTGCCAAGCTCGCAAGATGCGGCGCTGGACCTGTTCCACACCCTCCCCCTCGGGCATGCGATGACGGTGGGGCTGGAAGCGCCAGGTGAGGAGCATTTCAGGATAGGCCCTCTCCACCTCCTCCACTGTTTTTCCGGTCCAAAGGCCACAATCTATGCCTCGAAGTTCCTTCATCTTCATCACCCCTCGGCGGTGTTTAGCGGCGATGAGGGAGGCGGTCTGATAGGCCCGCAGGAGGTCGCTGGAATAGAAAGCCTCGATATCTTCGTCCCCGAGGCGTTCCGCCAGCCGTTTGGCTTGGAGCAGGCCCAGGGGCGAAAGTTCGGGGTCCAAGTGGCCTTGGAAGAGGCGTTTCCTACTTAAATCGGTCTCACCGTGGCGCACCAGGTAAAGGGTAGTTACCATGTCCCTTCTCACCTGTAAACATTTTAACACAAGAGGGCTCTCGATGAAAGGCCAAAGGATCTAATGGCAGCCAGGTTGAGCCGATGATTCTGCTAGTCAATTACCCGTAGATTCTCTTGAGCACCCACAGGGCCAGGAAGGTGATCCAAGGGGAGGGTTGCCGAACCCTCACCCTTTCCAGGCCTGTAGGAGACCGCAGTATTATTTAGAGAGGCTCTGCCTGATCCCTTCCAAGGTGACCTTTGCATCCGGGACGAAGGCGAAGAACTTCTCCATTTCCGGGCAGGGGTAGTCGTCGCAGTAGGCACAGTTCTGGACCTTCTTCTCAATGCCGCAGGCCCTGATTTTACACTTGTGGCAATAGGAGGACAGCCGAGCCTCGAAGGCCAGACAGCCATCACAAATGCAGTCCTCCAGGGCGAATGAGGCGTCATATTCCTGGTTCCACTGCGCTGCCACCCGCTTCAGTGCCTCCTGGTCGCCCTCCTGCGTGGCGATGAAGGCGGGGCACTCCGTGCACACGAGCCCACAGAAGGCGATCATTCTATCCATCTGTTTCCTCCTTTGTGCTTTACATACACGTTCTCTTGATCACGCGTAAGACCAGAAAGGTAAGCCACGGGGAGGGGTTTTTCTTGTCAGCGAAGGACCAACCTTCCCAAGCGCGGTACATCGAGCCCGCCGTGTAGCGGCCCTCTCTGTTGGCCTGGGCGGTGATCGTCTTTACCATCTCTTGGAACCGAGGGTCGGTGTGGACAAAGGGAAGGCGGCTCAGGACGTCGGTTACATGCAGGATATCGTACCAGATGCAGGGGTATTTCAGTTTACGGAAATCGGTGCCGATGCCGAAGAGGTAGATTTTACGCTCCTTCTGCCGTTCCCAGTGGCCAAGAATCATCTCGGCTCCTACGTGAGCGGCTTCACTATCCCGCATCTCCGGCACCTGGGCCAGGGCCTTGAGGGAGAGGAGGTTGCCCAGTGGGCAGGGGTCTCCCTTGCGGCCGGGGCCACGAAACCCGGTCTGTGAGGCGCAGGGCCAGCCGTTGTCCCTGACGAGGCTGGCCAGGTGGTGAACCGCTCTCTTCACCGCTTCGTTCTCCCTCAGGCCAAGGGCCAGAAGAGCATAAAGGATGGTGGGGGCATCGCAGAGCATCCAGGTCCATTGGGGCTCGCCGCTGCCCCCATAGCGAGGGTCGATCTGGGCAGTAATCTGGAAGGCACCCTCCGGTGATTGGTGAGCCATCACCTCCTTGATAATCCAGGGCATGGCCGGGTCGGTGGCTTGCAAACCGAAGTCGGCCAAGACCGCCAATTTATGTAAGGGGTGATGGGCATCGTTGTGACGCTTGAGGGGGTAGCCAGGCCACTCTTGCAGGGCTTCCATGAGGCCTAGCACCTTGGGGTGGGCCAACATGGCTTGTCGGATCGCGAGGACCTCAGGGTCATCTTTTGACTTGTCCAGGAGGTCGAGCAAGGCCCGATAATGCACCCAAGGTTGGCCCTCGGACAAAAGCCAAGGAAGCGGATCGGCCTGGAGTCGATCTTTCCATTCATCCATCTAATAACTCCTTCATGCGCAGGGCATTCTCGAACATGGAGATGTTATTGAAGAGGCAACAACCTTCTGGATAGAGTCTGCACCATTCCAATAGTTGATCCGGGTCTTCATCGGTGTAGCGATAGCGGTAGCCGGTGCGGCCGTGGAGGCGGAAATAGGCCCTCTCCCCCCATACCGAGGGGCGCTGGAAGGGATCCACGCAGTGGAGGAGGTTGAGGTCCCCTGCATATCTCTCTTGGAGGCCCTCCATGACTTCCTTTTTCTTCGCCACCACAGGCCCTTTCGCTTCAAGCATAGACTCGCTTCAGCACCCGAAGAGCCCTCAGGGTGACCCACTTATTGGGTTGGCCCCTTTTCCCGACGTCGATTATCTTGCTGCCAGCGCGCCGAGCCCACCTTCCCTCTTCATCCTGCTGAGCCAGGATCAGATCGACCCAGGGGGTGAGGCGGGGATCGTCCTGGTAGCCTAGGCGAATTAGAACCTCGGCCATCTCGAGAAGGTCGCTCTGATATAAATAGGGGAAGCCGAAGGAGAGCCATCTCTTTTCTCTCCCTTTGAAGTCGAAGGGGTAGGAGAGGAGGCCCTCGGCCAGGATAGAGATGGCGGCCTGCACCTGGGGGGGACGAGCGGGGTGCGGGACCTCAGCGAAAGCCTCCAGGTCTTTCACCATCCCCCACTGACAGGGGAGGCGGGCGTTATAGGTGCAGCGCCAGTTCTCCTCCTGTGCCACTCGACCTGCCAAGATGGCGATGGCTCTCTGGATGCGTGGGTCGTCCAGATAGCCGAAGCGGATAAAGGTCTTCAACATATAGCCTTCCAGGCAGATGAGGGGACGGCTTTTGGGCCCTGTGACCCAAAGGGAACCACTCTCTAACAAACCATGCTTCAGGAAGTATTCGCAGCCTAGATGTACCCGCTCATTAGCCTCCACTCCTAGTTCGGCCAGCACTGCCAGGCATCCCTCGGTGTGCCTGGCCCCATAGAGCCTCTTCGGATCGTCGCCCCAATACCCTTCAGGGTGTTGACGAGCGAAGATCTCTTTCACCAACCCCCATTCCATTATTGCTTGCCTTGCCTCTTGGAGATGGGGGTCGCCCTCGGGGAATTCCAGTATATCTCTAAGGGTGAAGTAACGTGTCGAAGGGTTGTCAGGCCCCAAGAGCCAAGGGATAGGATCTCCTCTAAGGATTCTCCTCCAATTGCTCAATTTCTCCTCCTAGGGGAATACGCGCTTCAATACTCGCAGGGCCCTCAGGGTGACCCATTTGCTGGGCTGTCCCTTCTTTTCGATATCGGCCCAGGTCTTGCCGTTGTAGGTGTATTCCATCTTCCATTGACCCTGCATGTCTTGTTTAGACAACACCAAATCGAGGGCGGGCTTCAGGCGGGGGTCGGAGCCAAGACTGAGACCAGTGAGCGCTTCCAGATTTTGCAGGACGTCGGTCACGTAGAAGACCGGGAAGCCGAACTGGAACCAACTCCGGCTGGGCTTTTCGCTCCAGCCGGCTGGGTAGTCGGCCACCGCCGGGTCGCGGCTCAGGAGAAAGGCAACGCCTGTCTCGATGGCCGCTTTGATAGTTGACGTGCGAGCGCCTTGGGGCAGTTTGCTGAAGGCCAGCATGGCCTTCACTGCTCCCCAGGCACAGGGTAGGTTATTATTGGCAGAGCAGGGGAAACCCGGCCCGGAGATGCCAGATTTGTAGTAGCGAAGGGGGGCCTTCTTGTCCTCTGGCGGGGCAAAGCCCTCGCCGGTGATGGCGCGGGCCAGCCAATCCAACGCCCTGTCCAAACGCTGGTCCCCCAACCAGCCGAGATCCAGTAGCGCGTCGCATAGGTTGCCAGCGAGACAGTAGATGGCTGCAGATGGCGAGCCGTTGACGGAGAAGCCGCCGTGGGAGGCTGGCGAGTGCGTTAGGATATACTCGCCTCCAGCGCGCACGCGAGGGTCACTTCCGTCGGCGCCGAGTTGCGCCAGGAAGATGACCGACCATACCGTGCTCCGGTACTTGGGGTTGTAGCCCGGCCCTGGGACTACCCAGTAGCCATCGGCGTGCTGCTCTTTCAGGATGGCCGGGACTGGGCCGACCTTCATTATGGTCTGCCTGGCCTCCACCACCTCAGGGTCATCCGCTGGCCGGCCTAGCAGGTCAGTCAGGGTGAAGTAACGGGCCGAGGGGTTGTCAGGCTCCATGAGCCAGGGGATGGGGTCGGATTTTAAGAGATCTTTCCACTTCTTGCTCATCCTTGTTCCTCCTTTGGCACCCATTCTCGTTCAAGGTCGATGATGTGGCGGAGCCGCCAGCCGCGCTCTTGCAAAGCCCTCCCGATGTAACGACGGTGGCACCTCCAAGGCAACCTCTCGCTGCAGACCACCGCCACCCTTCCCTCTCGGGCCAACCCTTGGAGGCGGTCTAGGGCCCCTTTAAACTCCTCGCTTTCCATATATCCTTCGTACCCCCCGGAGCGATAGCCGCCCAGCTCTTGGCCCAGATAGAGATATGAGATGCCCGCTTCTTGGAGGAGGGAGGCAAGGTTCTCCTTGACGAAATGGTCGAAGCGGCTGGTGGGGAAGCGGCGCACATCGACCACCATCTCTATCCCGTAATGGCGGAGCAGATGGATAAACTCCTCCGCGTTGCGGGTGCTCGTTCCCAGGGTAAAGATCTGGTCCCTATGAACGGCCAATGTTCTCTTCCCTTTTGGCGATCTTAAATCTATTATATCACACCCTTTTGTGCGACCAGGTGGGGATAGACCTAGACTTGAGGAATGAGTTAACTATGCGGGTTGCCGTCGAAGGGAGAGGCCGCCAGATCTTTATCTAGCCATAGAGGCCAGATACCAGGTCACTATCTGGGGGCCGTAGAGGATGGCCAAAAGCCCTCCAGCCACCAGGAAGGGGCCGTAGGGGATGTAACTCTTTAAGCCCCTGACCCTGGTCAGGACCAGGATGAGGGCCGCCACCCCGCCTAGGAGGATGGCGGCGATGAGAGCCACCAGGACCGCGGGGAAGCCCGAGGCCAGGCCGATGAAGGCGGCCAATTTCACGTCCCCTCCTCCCATTCCCCCCTTGCGGGCCAAGGCGATGAGGTAAAAGGAGGCGAAGCCTATGGCCCCTCCGGCCAGGGTTGGGAGGGGGCCTCGTTGGAGGCTGCCTCCTACCCCAGCGATGAGGATGGCCGGGAGGATGATGGGGTTGGGGATTAGCCGATGCTCCAGGTCCGTGACCAAGAGCAGGAGGAGGACACAGGTGTAGAATGATACCAGTAGGAGTTGGAGACCGGGGCCGTAGTATCCCCAAAGGAAGGCGAAGACAAGTGTAGTTCCCACCTCAAGGAGGGGCCGGCGTAGAGGCAGGGAAGCCCCGCAGTGGCTACACCTCCTCACTAAGTTGAGAAGGGGGAGCCATTCCCAAGGGGAGAACTTTTGCCCGCAATAAGGGCAGCTAGGTTGGACGAGATGCCGACGGAGGGGCACCTGATCGGCGACCAAGTTTAAGAGCGCGCCCACGAATAGCCCCAGGAGGGCGAAAAGGATCATGGCCAAAATTATAACACACCGGTTGACAGAGCCCAAGCGGGCCTATAAAATGGGCGGTGATGTACTATCGCAACGCGAGCGTCCTGGTAGCCATCGTTCTCTTGGGGCTAGCCATCTCTAACCTGGTGGAACTTCCCATCCCCATCGTTTCTTTCGCCGCCCTAGGCTCCCCCACCGTCCTCTATCTTTCCCCTTCTTGGGTGGTGGGAGGGGTATTGGTGGCCCTAGTCGCTAGCGGGTCCTATTCTTTGGCTCGTTCTCGCCCGGAGGTTCGCTCCCGGGGCCATCTCTATGCCCTCACCTTCGCTGGCCTGCCCAGTGCGGTGACCGTGGTGGCCCTCTTCTCCTTGCGCCTCTTGGCCCCCTGGACCTCTTTCGGAGCCGGCCTCCTATTGACTGGCCTCCTCTTGGCCGCCATATTCGTCGCCCACTATCACCTCTTCCAAGAGGGCTCTTCCCTTCCGGCCTACTGGGGCTTGAACCTGGCTGTCTATGGAGTGGCTGCCTTCCTGTATGTGGTGATCTACGCCATGAAGGTGCGCAGCCTCCTCTCAGCCAGCGGGATATCGCTCCTCAGCGCCGCCTTAGCGGTGGAAACCCTGCGGGGGGAGGAGCCAAAACGCAGTTGGCTTTACGCCCTCATTTGTGGGCTGATCATGGGGCAGATTACCTGGACCCTCAACTATTGGGGGGTGGGCGCCTTGGCCGGGGGGAGCGTTCTTTTATTGACCTTTTACCTAGTGGTTGGCTTGGCCAGGCAGCACCTTCAAGGCCGGCTGGGCAAAGGCAACGTGGCCGAGTTCGTCCTCCTGGCTGGCCTGGGAGCGGTCATCCTATACGCGGCCTTCCTTTGGTCTTGGTGAAGGAGGAAGAAGATGTGGTTAAAGCGGGAGGAAGAGAGGGAGATCCAGATGCCGGAGGAATGGGGGGGCATCGTCCCCACCCCGGTATTCCTGGACGAGGCCAGGCGGATCGTGGCCGAAGGGGAAAAGGAGGGGCTGGTCTTGCGGGTCATGGGTGGGGTGGGGATAAGGCTGCGCACCCTGGAGCATGAGGAGGTGGCGCGAAGGCTGGGCCGATTGGGGGAGGAAGGGCAGGAGTTCACTGACCTGGATTTCGTGGCCTATCGCAAACAAAGGGATAAGATCAAGGGCTTCTTCGAGGCCTTGGGCTATACCAAGAGGAGGGCTACCCTCTCTTCCGCGGCCTCGGAGAGACAGATCTATTTCCACCCCCAAGGTTGGTTCTTCGCCGATATCTTCTTCGATCAACTCCTGGTGGCCAACCACCCTTTAGACTTCCGGGGACGGCTGGAATTGGATCCTTTAACCATCGCCCCCACCGACCTCCTCTTAGAGAAACTGCAGATCGTGAGTTTCAGCGACAAGGATATGAAAGATACGTTGCTCCTCCTTCTGGCCCACCAGATTGGAGAAAAGGACCAAGGAGGGCTCATCAACGCCGCTCATATGGCTCGGCTCTTCGCCAGGGATTGGGGCTTCTGGTATACGGTAACTACCAACTTGCGGGGGATAAGGGATCTCCTCCCGAAGGTGGAGGCTCTCTCCGAGGAGGAGAGGGGGGTAATAGCCTCCAGGGTCGACGGACTCTTGGCCCACATAGAAAGGGAGCCCAAGAGCCTCAAATGGAAGGCACGGGCTCCCCTCGGCCCCAGGATGAGATGGTACGAGCCGGTGGAGACTACGGAGACGGTGGGCGAATTCGGCATCTGGCGCCTGATCGAGGAGCGGAAGAAGGGCGAATAGTCGGCCTAGGCTTCAGAGGAAGGCATTATCTTCATGGGGAGGCCGTCGGCCGATATGCCGGGGCAACGGACGAGGAGTATGGGCTTGTTGGTGCCCCGCAATACCTTCTCCGCCACGCTGCCGAATATCCAGCGGCCCACCCCGCTCCGCCCGTGGGTGGACATGGCTATTAGGTCCACCTCGTTCACTTGAGCGTAGTCTGTGATCTCTATGGCTGCGTCCTCTCCGTGGCGAATGGTGGTAGTAGTCTTGATCCCCTTGGCTTGAAAGCGGCCCTTGACCTTGTTCAAGTAATGGCGGGCTGTTTTGGCTTCTGCCTCTGCTTGGTGGGGGAGAACCCCCGTAGCGGGCAGCACCTGGAGAAGGATGACCTCCGCTTGGTGGGCCAGGGCCATATCCTCCACCTGGGCGAGGATACATTCCGCTAACTCAGAACCGTCCAGGGGTACCAGTATCTTCTTATACATAGACGGGTCCTCCTTCATTTAACTGCGAAAACTCTGGCTCCAGAGGAACAAACTTCATTTGTAAAAAGTCTTAAAGCCTGATATATTATTATAACACCAATAGGAAGGGGCGTGCTAGATGGCTAAGACCAAGTTTCTTTTCTCCACTGACCTCCATGGCTCGGAGATGGTGTGGCGGAAGTTCCTAAATTCGGCCAAGGCCTTCGATCTCGACGCTTTGGTCCTGAGCGGCGATATGACCGGAAAACTCATGGTGCCCATCACAAAGCGGCCGGACGGCCGGTATGATGCCACCCTTCAAGGCGAACCTTACCTTCTCACCGAGGAGGAGGTGCCGGAGTTCGAGAAGAGATGCCGCATGATCACCTATATCCCCTATGTGACTATCCCCGAGGAGGCGGAAAGGATCAACACCGATGAAAAGTACCGGGAGGACCTCTTCGAGCGGATGGAGGGGGAGATCATCAAGATCTGGCTGTCCCTCATCCCGGATAGGGTGCCCCCTCGTTGTAAGGTGATCATCAGCCCGGGCAACGACGACAAACTCTCCATCGACGAGATCATAAGGTCCGATCCCAACCCCCAGGTGATCTTCGGAGAGGAGGAAGTGGTATCCCTGGATGAGGAGCATGAAATCCTCTGCTTCGGTTGGTCGAACCCTACCCCCTTCAACTCCCCGCGGGAGTGCTCGGAGGAGGAGTTAGAGGAGAGACTGGAGGCGGTGGTAGCCAAGGTCAGGAACCTGAAGACGGCGGTCTTTTGCATCCATGTGCCCCCCTATAAGAGCATGATCGATGACGCCCCACTACTGGAGAAGGATATGACCATCTCCTACCCCGGCGGCCGTCCGCGAATGATCCCGGTGGGCTCCACGGCGGTGCGCAAGATCATCGAGAAATATCAGCCTCTTTTGGGGTTACATGGCCATATCCACGAAAGCCCCGGCTTCATCAACATCGGGCGAACCCAATGTCTTAACCCAGGGAGCGAATATGGAGAGGGGATACTGAAGGCCTTCTTGGTGGAGATAGATGGGCCCAAGATCACCCAATTGAGGCGCTTTGAGGCTTAGATTTAAGAGGGCTCGGAGATTCCGAGCCCTCTTCTTTACTC
>CAYUAM010000049.1:0-10048 GCA_964442805.1 uncultured Anaerolineales bacterium
CATCTATGGTGGATTTGGCCTCTGTGTTCGACAATGAGGGCAGGTTCATCTTCTACCATTGTCCTTCTTTAGACTTGCTACACATGCCCCCAGAGAAATTTATGGGAAAAAAACACTCGGAAGTAATGCCCCTTTACGTCGACAAGGCATTTGCCAAGGCCTTCAATAAGAACAAGAAAGGGGAAGTGGGTGATTATGAATATTTGTTTGAGGTTGGAGGCGAAACAAGCTGGTATTCTGTAAAACTCTCCCCGATGTTATTAGATGATGAATTTGCGGGTTCGGTGGCAGTAATAAGAGACATCACCGAGCGCAAACGGGCGGAGGAATCGCTGAAGAGTGCTGCCCTCGAAACGCTAGGGGCCCTATCTCGGTTAGTTGAAGCCAACGACCCCTACACGAGCGGCCACTCCGCCACCGTCACCGAGGTAGCCATACGGATCGCCCAGGAGATGGGACTAGAAGATGGCCAGATTGATTCCTTACGCATCGCCGGGCCCTTGCATGATGTGGGCAAAGTGGGCATCCCTAGCAGCGTGCTTAACAAGCCCAGCGTGCTTACTCAGGCCGAGTGGGTGATGATCCAGGCCCACCCACAAGTGAGCGCCAACGTGGCTCAACAGGTCACCGCTTTTGCCATGGCTGTGCCTGTCATTCGTCACCACCACGAGAGGTGGGATGGCACAGGCTACCCCGATGCGCTCAAAGGGGATGGTATCCCTCTCCCGGCACGAATCCTGGCCGTGGCCGATGGCTTTCAAGCCATGACCTCGGAGAGGCCCTACCGCAGGGCTCGAACCGAAGAGGAAGCCCTAACAGAACTGGAGGTGGGCGCTGGTACTCAGTGGGACCCGGAGGTGGTGAAGCTCTTCTTGAAACTCAGAAAGCCACCCTTCAAGCGGAAAAGCAGGAGGAAACGCAGAAAGTAGTGTCGCTGCTTTGCTGGTGGGTTTGGTTCGCATTCTTCCCCCCTTGACTTGATGTTAGCCTTTCCTCACGGGGAGAGGCTATTTCGTTCCTGTGGTGCCAATTTCCTAGTAAGGGAGGATGGCCTAACATCGCTGGGTCGTCCCGTTATTGGACGCACCAGGCTTGGCGTGTTGATGCCCGGGAGCCTCCTAGAAGTTCAAAGTCTTAGGGAAAGAAGAGCAAAGATATTGACTAGTAGTCTTATTTATGCTATATTATATGTTATGCATATTTTAGTAGATATTAAGATTTGGATCTTCACTGCCGACATCAATACCATCCGTTAGCTTTCCTTTCCGCTTGAGGTTGCCGAATGTGTTAGCGATCTGGGTTACCCTGATGGGCGAGAAGGGAAGAAAAGTGAGCGTGATAAAAGAACTGTGTAGATGAGTTGAAGAGCGGAGCGGAGCGAAGCGAAGTGGTTGGAGATAGGTCGACAGTTTCCTTGATGCTGGCGAAACATAAGAATCGCAGCCCGGTGCTGGGCTCTCCAGCACTCTAGCCATTAGCAAAGAAGAAGAGAAAGGTAATGAGCATGAGAGTTGAAGGTTTGAGGAGCCCTTCGTTATTTGGGGGTCGATTCAACGAGTTGAGAGAGCGGGGAAGATAAACGGTGCCTTAGCGATCTACTTGGGGATCATGGCGCGCTATCCGGATAGCGAGGAGAGACAAGGGGCTGAGGAGAGGCTGCTGCGGCTGACTTGAGCGTTTTTGAGGAAAGCGGCAAATTCACCCGGGAGGAGTTTGGGATGTTTGAACCAGTGCAGTGGTCAACTTGGAATGTGGAGGTAGCCAAGAAGATCCGGCGTCTCGCCGGGCTGGTGGCAGATTTCGCCACTGAATATCAACGAAAGCCCAGCCCTGAGACCATGCAAGCGCTTAGGGCCAGAATCGATGCATTGGCTGCCTTGGCTGAAGATCTGATGGAGGAGGAGCCCTCAGCCCTCTGCAGGTAATACTTTGGGATGATCCGAGAAGGGAATTCATGGCCCAGCCGCCTATTAGGAAGGAAAAGACATGGCTTTCATACTCCTTGCTGATGACAGTGAAGAGTTTGCACAGATCATGGGAGCCAGCCTTCGTAAGATGGGGCAGGAGGTCGTCATTGTCCACAATGGTCTTGAGGCCCTGGAGGCCACGCAGCGTCAGGCCTTTGATCTCATGATTCTGGATGCGGTGATGCCTAAGATGGATGGTATGGAACTCTGTCGGCGGCTGCGGGCTAATCCACCCACAGCCGCCGTGCCTATCCTCCTCATGCTCCCCAAGGACCAGCCCGGAAACAAGAGAAAAGGCTTTGAAGTGGGGGCCGATGATTACCTGACCAAGCCTTTTGCTTTCCAAGAGCTCGCCTTGTACATCAAAGCATTTCTCCACCGTTTTGAGGTGGCTTCATCTAAGGAGAAAGCCTTCCTGGAAATAGGCCCATTCTCCCTTGATGCTCGCACCTTAGAAGTGAACGCTGGAGGAAAGATCGCTCTCCTCACACCTGTGGAGTTCGAGGTTTTGCGATTCCTGATGGTTCACGCTGGTGAAGTTAGCTCCAATGCTAGGTTACTTCAGGAGGTATGGGGATATCCGCCTGGGGTGGGCAGCCCCGGTTTGGTGAGAATGTATATCAGGAAACTCCGGCTCAAGATAGAACCATCACCTTCTAGTCCTATCTATATCAAAACGGTCCGTCGCCGTGGCTACATCTTATGCCCCCAATGGCCGATTGAGCATGTCGTTAGCAGCGGAGGCGGTCTTGAGGGAGAGTCTTTTTAGGGCAGGGGTGGGTTAAAGGAGGCCTAGCAAAGATGTCGAAATTGTTGTGGCTTCTCTTGGTAGCATCGCTGGGAACGGCCTCAGCAGTCGATAGCGGTGTTCTCGCTGACTGGGAATTTTACCAAGAGGGCTTGATCCACTGGTATGACTACCCAGGCGAAGCAAGAAAGATGGCTAACGGCGAACTCTTCGATCCGACGAGACCCATCTTTGCTCATCGCCATTTGCCCTTGGGCACCATCGTCCTTGTCGTAACGGAGCACGGCGCATGGGTGGGGGAGATTCAGGATCGAGGGCCATACTGCCCGAAGGACAGTGTCGATGGAAGCGATGGTTTGTCTTTAGATGAGATAGACCTAGAGGGCGATTGTGAAGTGGTTCTCGATGTGAGCCCCATGGTGGCTGAGGAACTCTTGGGAGACTCTGGCTACAACGACCAAGGGGTAGCCTATGGTGAGGCTTGGGGCCGGATCTACCTGCCTGGAGGAAGCAAAGAGGTGGAAGATCGTCCCTTTCCAAAGGCCACTCTCATGGAAAGCACATATTCGCTTAAGAGTCCCATCTTGTATAAGCCAGTCCTCCCTAGTAGAACGGCCCCCTGAGGGGCAGGAGGGAGGCTCGAATGACGAAAAGCAAGAGATGGACCGCTGCAGAGAAGTCCCAGATCGTCTTAGAGGGGCTGAGAGGGGAGAGCAGCATAGCTGAGCTCTGCCGTCGCCATGGGTTCGACCAATCTCAGTTCTACTGCTGGCGGGAGGCCTTCTTGGCTGGGGCACGGCAGCCTTGGAGAGGCATCGAAAGGATGGTGCTCAAGCTAGCCTGCAGAGAAGCTCTCCGAGTATCTGATATAAGACTATCCAACCCACAGTTTTCGAGTGCCTAGAATTACCCTCCCCTATATTGCTCCTAAAGCCGAAAAATCCTCGGTTAAGACTGGTCTAAAATGGTCTACACATGTCCCGAATTTTGTTTGACGGGGATTCGCGCGAGATGCAACTCGCTGTTGGTTGGTATAGAGGACGTGGCGAGCAAGGGAGAAGATCTGACCGTGCACCCAGGACGGCCCCAAGGTTAAAGGAATAGCCTTATAAGGGCTGTGCTTTGGGTTGACGGCATCTCAGTTTGGGATTACACTAGCGATGAAACAGGTAGAGTTTCACGGCTGGTCGTTGCCATCCTCCATCGGGGCAGGTTGTGGGCCAGGGTTGAGCGAAAACTTCGTCTCTCAGCAAGGTGCGGATATGATATTTCCGTATCTTGTCAGAAAGGTAGACAAACGCCCGATGGCCGTTCTCCACTATACTCGGAATATGGTATGGAGCAAAGCCTCAACCACCGGAGATATTTGACATGATCTCTAAAGATATCCTCCTCATCGAAGATGAGCAAGGGATCGCAGATTTCATCTCCCAGAGCCTGGCTAAAGAGGGCTACCATGTGGATGTGGCCCTCGACGGGGCTACTGGCCTCTCCAAGGCTCGCCATCTCCATTTTGATCTCATCATCCTCGACCTTATGCTTCCCGATATCGAGGGGCTGGATGTATGTCGCCAACTGAGGGAGATGAGCGAGATCCCCATCCTCATCCTCACCGCTAGGGAGGCTGTAGCCCATCGGGTAGCCGGCCTGGATGCTGGCGCCGATGACTACTTGGTCAAACCCTTCGCTTTGGAAGAACTTCTAGCCAGGATGAGGGCCCTCTTCCGTCGGCGCCAGCCTCGGGAGGCGAGGACCATCCGCTTCTCCGATCTAGAGTTAGACACCTTCTCCCGTCGCGTCCGTCGGGGAGAGCGAGAGATAGAGTTCACCCCAAAGGAGTACGACCTATTGGAGCTTTTCCTCTTACACCCAGATCAAGTGCTCACTAGGGAGATAATCTACGACCGGATCTGGGGGTACGACTTCGGAGGCGAATCCAATATCATAGAGGTCTACATCCGATACCTCCGCTCCAAACTGGAGGAGAAGGGAGAGCCCAGGCTCCTCCAGACGGTGCGCGGTGTGGGGTATGTCCTCAGAGAGGGGCGATAGGTGTCCATCCGGTGGCGGCTTACCCTCTGGTATACCGGCCTGGTGGTCCTCTTACTCCTCATCTTCGGCTCCACCCTCTATGCTGTCCTGCATCGGAGCCTCTATACCCAACTGGACCAGAGCCTCCACGATCGGAGCCAAGCCATGGAGGAAGGCCTGGCAGCGGGGTTTGTCCCTGCCCTTGATGCTTTCTCCTCCCCCGGCGTCTACGTGCAACTCCTTGATCTGACCCTCCAAGTGATCTACCGCTCCACTAACCTAGGAGAGCAGGCTCTCCCCACTAACCCTGAAACCCTGGCCGCGGCCCGCGCGGGAGAGGAACTCCTGGAGGCCGTGGAAATCGGAGGCACCAGGCTCCGTCTCCTTAACCGGCCTCTTATGGTCAGTGAAGAACTTGTGGGTGTACTCCAGGTGGCAGAGTCGTTGGACCCCTTGGAATCAAGGTTGAACCAGATTTCCCTACTCCTCATCTCGGTGGGAGCCTTCGCCATAATGGTCTCTTTAGCCCTGGGAGCCTTCCTCACCAGGGCCGCCCTGGCCCCCGTGGACCGGATGGCCGCCGATGCCCACCTCATCACTCGACGTCAGGACCTGAGCAAGAGGTTAGAAGTGCCCTCAATCAATGATGAGATCAAGAGATTAGCCACTACCCTTAACGAGATGCTCTCCCAGATAGAAACGCTCTTCACTACCCAAGAGCGGTTCCTTGCGGACGTCTCCCACGACTTGCGAACCCCTCTGACCATCATTCGGGGCAACCTTGACCTTTTAAGCCAAGAGGAGGGTGATGAGTCGCGAAAGGCGGCCATCAGGGCGGCCAAGGGGGAGGTGGATCGCCTCTCTCGCCTGGTCTCGGATCTCCTGCTTTTGGCCCAGATGGATGCGGGCTTGGAACTGGAAAAGAGACCCGTGGAACTGGACACCCTTCTCTTGGAGGTCTATCGGGAGGCCAAACTTCTAGCCCCCACTTTGGAGATCCGGCTAGGAGAGGAAGACCAAGCCTTAGTTCTCGGCGAACGAGATCGGCTCAAGCAACTCCTGCTCAACCTAGTGCAGAATGCCATAGATCATACCCCCGATGGTGGTCAAGTTATCCTTTCCCTCCGTCGGGAAGAGGGATGGGCCCACCTCTCCGTAGCCGATACCGGGTCAGGTATCCCCCCTGAGGAGCTGCCCCATATCTTCGAGCGGTTCTATCGGGCAGAGAAAGGCCGGCAGCGAGGAGGGGCTGGCCTAGGGCTAGCCATCGCCCGATGGATCGCCCAGGCCCATGGCGGGGACATATCCGTAGATAGCAAGTTACAAGAAGGCAGCACCTTTACCCTCCGTCTCCCCCTGAAACTCTAACCCTCCCCTAATCTCCTTTTAAGCCTCCTTTAACCTTTTGACGCTATATTCTATGGTGAAATATGTTGGCACCATCAGGCATAGAAGAGAGCCGATCGGATTCCAGCGGTCAAGGCTCTCGCGAGGGCGGAATGATGAACGAGGATAGGGCTTTGATCCAACTCACCGACGTGACCAAAGTCTATAGGATGGGCCGGGTGGAGGTGAATGCTTTGCGGGGCGTCTCCCTGCGGGTAGAGGCAGGAGAGATGATAGCCATCATGGGCCCGTCCGGCTCCGGCAAGTCCACCCTAATGAACATCATCGGCTGTCTCGACCAGCCCACTTCTGGTTCTTATCTATTGAAAGATACCGATATCATGGGGCTGAGCGACGACCAGCTGGCCCAGATCCGCAATCGGACCATCGGCTTCGTCTTTCAGACCTTCAACCTCTTGCCGCGCACCTCCGCCTTGGAGAACGTAGAGTTGCCCCTCCTCTACACGGGCACCTCCAACCGACGAAAGCAAGCCTTGGCTTCCTTAGAGGCTGTGGGGCTCGCGGACCGTGCGCGTCACCAGCCGAACGAACTCTCCGGCGGCGAACAGCAACGAGTGGCTATCGCCCGAGCCCTGGTCAACGAGCCCTCCATCATCCTGGCTGACGAGCCCACCGGCAACCTGGATTCCCGCGCCGGCGAGGAGATCCTAGCCATCTTCGAGGCGCTGAACCGGGAGCGGGGCATTACCATCATCATGGTCACCCATGACTCCCAGATAGGAGCCCGCGCTGGCCGTATCGTAAGGCTCTTGGAAGGGCAGATCGTGGACCAGGCGGAGAGTAATGAGACTAGAGGAGGAAAGCGATGAAGAAGATCGTGGTCGTCATAGGGGTGTTACTGGCCATCGTGGCTGTGGGAGGTGGCTCCTTCTGGGCCGGGATGAAGATGGGAGAAAACCGGGTAATGCAGGACCCCGCCCGTTTCTTCCAGCAGTTCAGAGGTCAGGGTGGCCAGTTCCCAGGAATGGTTGGGACACCCCAGCCCGGTAGGGAAGCCGCGCCATTTGGTGGTGGCATCATGGGCGCCATCAAAGCGGTCGAGGGGGATACCCTGGTCGTCACCACCGAGGAGGGAGAGATCCGGGTGCAAACCACAGAAACCACCCTCATCGAGAAGTCCATGGCGGTGGAGGTGGGGGACCTGGAGGTGGGCGAACAGGTAGTGGTTTCGGGCTCGCGGAACGATGATGGCAGTGTCACCGCCCGATCAATTCGAGTCTCCACAGCCCAATAAGTCCTGAGAGAGGTATGAAAATGCAACGATTGAAGCGTCTATTGAAGTGGTTAGCCCTGGTTCTAGTGGTCGTCGTGGCGGTGGTAGCCGGGTGGACATTCTGGACTCGAAACCAAACGCCCCAGACCACCAGCCTCACCCAAGTGGTGACGGTGACGCGAGGGAATCTAACGGCCACCATCTCCCCCACCGGCGAGGTCTACGCCCCCCGCCAGGCGGAGTTGACCTTCGACGTCAATAAGATCGCATTGATCGAACTGAATGTGGCTGCGGGCCAGCAGGTGAAGGCCGGGGATGTGGTGGCCCGCATTGACCCTACGACATTGGAGCGGGCCGTGACCCAGGCCGAGGCCGACCTGACCGTCGCCCAAAGTGAATTGGAGAAGGCCCAGAACCCTTATGATGAGATGGACCTGGCTGGGGCCCAGCGGGCCGTGACCCAGGCCCAGGTGGACCTGGAAAACGCCCAGAAGAATTTAATCGTCGTCCAAAACGACTCGGCCAACGCCGAATATATCCGAGGCCTGGAGTATGAAGTTAACTGGTATGAGGCCCATTACGGCGAGTCCCTGAGGAAGTATGAAAAACGCCAGATCACTAAAGAGAGACTGGACCTGGACTTCAATAACCTGATGACCGCCAAGGAGCGGCTGAAGACGGCCCGGCTTAACAGCGAGATCGCCCTCACCCAAGCCCAAGACCAGGTAGCCCAGGACGAGTACAACCTGCAAAAGGCCCAGGACACCCTGGCCGAAATCCAGGCTGGCCCCGACCCCGACGATGTCGAGGTAGCCCGAGCCAAGGTCACCAGCGCCCAAGCCGATCTCGAGGATGCCCAAGCCGCCCTGGAAGCGGCTACCATGGTCGCTCCCTTCGACGGAACGGTCATCTCCACCGGCGCCGAGGTGGGAGACCTCGTTTATTCGACCACCATCGTGGTTACCCTGGCCGACCTCTCGAACTTAGAGGTGACAGCCTTCGTGGACGAGACCGATATCAGCCAGGTGGAGGTCGGCCAGGAGGTGGAGATCACCTTCGACTCCTTCCCGGGGAAACAGTTCCGGGGACAGGTGCTGGAGGTGCCGCTGCAGGGGACCCTGTCGCAGAACGTCATGACCTATGAGGTGCCGGTGAGCCTGGAGGGAGCGGAAGAAGTGTCCCTGAAGACAGGGATGACCGCCAATCTCAAGATCGTGGTGGGCCAGCGGGAGAATGTGCTCTTGGTGCCGGCCCTGGCAGTGCAGCAGGGAGAGGAAGGGAACGTGGTGATGGTGCAGGACTCCCTCCAGGGGCCGGCGGTGCAGACGCCTGTAGAGGTGGGGTTAAGCGACGGGCTATACGTAGAGGTGGTGCGGGGGTTGAACGAGGGCGATCAAGTGGTGATCGAGTACCAGCCAGCCGAGGAGGAGACGGGCGGATTCTTTGGTTTCGGCATCCCCGGCGGTGAGAGGCCCAGAGGAGGGGAGTAGAGGCAACCATGAACGTCATCGAGGTTGCGCGGGTGGCAGTGCGCTCTCTGGGGGCCAACAAGTTGCGCTCGGGGCTCACCATTTTGGGCATGGTCATCGGCGTGGCCGCGGTCATCGCCCTGGTGGCCGCGGGCGCCGGCACCCAGGCACAGGTCACCGAGCAGTTCGAGAGCCTAGGCTCCAACCTGCTGACCATCTCGTCAGGGGCCATGACCTTTCGCGGTCTGTCCATGGGGGCAGCAAGCGTCCAGAGCCTAACCAACGATGATGTGGAAGCCATCACCCAACTGGCCACTTCTATATCGGCTATCGCGCCCGACTACTCTATCAGCGCCCAGGTGGTCTATGGCCATAAGAACACCCAGACCACCGCACTAGGGGTAACCCCGGACTACCTCACGGTGCGTAATTGTCAGGTGGCCCGAGGGCGCTTTATGGAGAGCCTCGACCTTACCAATCAGGCCAAGGTGGCCGTCTTGGGGGCGACGGTGGCCGAGGATCTCTTTGGCGAGACTCTCGTCGATCCCCTGGGCAAGACGATCAAGATCAACCGCCAGAACTATCAAATCGTGGGCATCCTGGCCAGCAAAGGGGGCGCTGGCTTCCAAAACCTGGACGACCAGGTGTTCATCCCCTTGAGCACAGCCCAAATCAAGTTCGGTGGAGCGGGCAACACCTCCTTGGACTCTATAAACGTGCAGGTCGTCTCGGCGGATAAAATAGAATTGGCCAAGGCGGAACTGACGGCCATCCTGCGGGCGCGTCACGGTCTGGCAGCGGGTCAGTCTGACGATTTCACCGTATTTGATCAGACCCAAATGGTGGAGTCAGTAGCGGCAGTAACGGGGACCTTCACCGTGCTCCTGGGCAGCATCGCTGCCATCTCCCTAGTGGTAGGGGGCATCGGCATCATGAATATCATGCTGGTGTCCGTGACGGAGCGGACGCGGGAGATCGGCATCCGCAAGGCGGTGGGGGCCAAGCGCAGGGACATCCTGGCCCAGTTTCTCGCCGAGGCGGTGGTTCTCAGCCTTCTGGGTGGGGTGGTCGGTGTCCTGGTGGGCTACGGCGCTGCGCAGGTGGTTACGCCCCTGCTGGGGTACACCCGGGCTCTGGTTACCCCGGGCAGTGTGGTCATGGCTCTGAGCGTGTCGATCGGCATGGGCCTCTTCTTCGGCACCTACCCGGCCAG
>CAYUAM010000050.1:0-9993 GCA_964442805.1 uncultured Anaerolineales bacterium
GTTGATGGGGCCCCGCATCCTGGGGCTGGCCACCATGCAGATAAACTTCCTGGTCAACACCATCCTGGCCTCCGGCCTGGCCGAGGGGAGCCTGGCCGCCTTGAACTACGCCTGGACGCTCATGTTCCTGCCCCTGCGGGTCTTCGCCATGGCCGTGGCCACGGTGGCCTTCCCCACCTTCTCCGAGATGGTAGCCAAGGGGGAGCGGGGCCAACTCCGCCAGGCCCTATCCCTGACCTTGCGGGCCACTTGGTGGCTGACCGTCCCGGCCACGCTGGGGCTCTACCTCCTGCGGGAGCCCATCATCAGGCTACTCCTGGAGCGGGGGAGGTTCGGGATGGAGTCCACCGAGGCGGTGGCCTGGGCTTTGCAGTTCTACGCCCTGGGGCTCTTCGCCTACGCCACGGTGGAGATCGTAACCCGGGCCTTCTACGCCCTCCACGACACCATGACCCCCGTCCTGGTGGGGCTGGCCACCATGGCCCTTAACATAATCCTCTGCCTGCTCCTAATTGGCCCGCTGACCCACGGCGGCTTGGCCCTGGCCAACTCCGCGGCCACGGCGGTGGAGATGGTGGTCCTTTTGGCCGTCTTGCGGGGCCGATTGGGGGGGATGGAGGGCAGAGAATTAGCCACCTCGCTAGCGAAAATGGTCATCGCCGTGGCACTGATGGGGGTAGCCGTGGCCTGGTTCGCTGGAGCGACCAGGGGCAGCCACATCGTCCTTCAGGCTGGTGGCGCTATGGCTTTAGGGACGGGGGTCTATCTCCTGGCCTCGCTCCTTTTGGGGGGCAAGGAAGTGGAGGCGATGAGGAGGCTGATGGCGAGGGGGGGCAAGCCGTCGGGCTGAAGCCCGACGCTACGTTTATGGCATTCCTTGCCGTGCAACTTCCATTGCGAAGCCGCATCTGGTATAATGGTTGCAAGAACACGTGTCCACTCGGTAGCGTCATCATAATATGCATCGTTAGGTGGCAGTTTCAAGGATAGGGCAGAGGGTCAGAGATGCGCATCTTTTGGATTATCACGAAAGGGCTCAAGTGCCTCCGGTCCTGCGAACTCACAGGCCTAGAAGACCTTTCGACCTACAACGTCCTCATCGGTCCAAATAACGCAGGCAAATCAACTCTCCTGGAGAGTATTGAACTGCTTCGTGCGATAGTCAAGCAAATTCCTGTGGACGGCATCTACAGCCGTGACCCTCCAGCGGATAGGATAGCATTTGAAGTCGGCATGGAATTGTCTCCCAGTGAGGTCACCGCTCTTGCTAAAGAGGTCGGAGTGTCTGAAGTTCCCAATGAACTCCTCGATTCTTTATGCCGATGGTCTTTCTTGTTCGAGATCAGGAGTGACGCGCCGCAATGGCCGCAGGGGCAAGCTGGGCTGCGGCGATGGTGGCTGGTTAGCCACCGCGAATGCTACGAAATGGGCTCTGTTACTCACGACCAATCATGGACCAGCCAATACTATGACTTGCGCCGGGGGTTAGTTCTGAGTGTGGCCCAGCAACCTCTAGTCCCAATCCGCGATTTGGTGCCGACGCTGGAAAAGAAGTCAAGTGGGCACAATATGCCGCCGCTGTCCCCAGAAGGTAACCACCTTGACAATCTTGGCGAGATGATCCGTCGACAGGCCAACAAAATTCGTCGTCTCGATTCGGCTCGAGTTCCTCGTGATTGGCACAGGATGGAGAGTGTGGGTAGAGAAGCGAATCTGGCGGCTAACGCCGAGAATTTGGTTGCCTTCCTTCACGTATATTTCTCGCATAGGCCGTCTGAGCGCTATGAGTTCAATCGAGAATTCGAGCGAATCCTATCAGACCTGCATGGTTTCCTCGATCCAGTGGTAGGGAATGATGTAAGACTCAAGATTGCCCCAAAGCCCGACGCTGCTGCGGAAGAGAGTTACGACCTCCGTAATGTAGGTGGAGCTGCCCGCCAAGTCCTCTGCATCTTGGCGTTTGTTTGGACCGCCGAAGAGGGTGACATTCTTCTGATAGAAGAGCCAGAACTCAATCTGCATCCATCTGCGCAACGAAGACTGTCCACTTTTCTTCTGCACCGGGCCAGGGACCGAAACCTTCAAATTGTGTTGTCCACACATTCGACGCTCTTTGCTCGACGAGGGCCTGACTGTCGGACATATCTGGTCACCCTGGATCCGGAGCGTGGAACGGTGGTTAGACTTCTTGAGGAGCAGGAGTTGGGTGATTCATGTGCTGTCCTTGGGATGCGGCACGTCTATATATTCGGGTATGATGTTTGCCTACTTTTGCACGGCGATAGCGAAGAAGGAGCTATGCCTTTGTTGATTAAGGCAGTGGCGTCGGTAAAGGGGGTTGACCCTGACGACCTCGGAATCTGGCCTGTGAACCTTCTAGGTACCCCACCGAAAAAGGCTGTGGAGGCTTACCTGAATTACATACATGGTTCACCTGTCACACCCTATGTTGTCCTGGATGATGACCAAGGAATGAGGGAGTTCGTTGAAGGTCTGGTCAAGCAAGGTCTTGTCTCAAAGACGCACTATCACATTTGGGAGGGAAGGTCACGCCAAGGCCGACCTGTAACCGTTGGTAGCGAGTTTGAAGATAATTTCACAAATGAGCAACTAATCTCGGCAGCTAACCAACTGGCGGAAGCAGAGTACGAACAGGAAGAAATGGCTGGGAAGCTCTTGGTTGGGGAATTTCGGCGTCGCCTCAAGGGCAGCACTGTAAAGACAAGCCAAGTGTTGCAGAAGTACTATATTGAGGTCTTCGGTACGCGAGGCTGGAGCAAGCCCGCACTAAACGAGATTCTCGCCCGGCAACTGGCTGAGAGGATCCGGGAGGGAGAGACGCCCGAACACGCAAGAGAGTTAATCGAAGTCTGTCAGAAAGTCATCGAGGTAGCACAGGCGGCCTCACAGACTTTGACCGATTCCTGAATTATGTGTGGGTATATCCAATAATGGCGCGAGACTGAGCTGCTACTGGGAACTTAAGCGTCGCCCTTTAGGGCGACGCCTTTTCGTCGGGCTGAAGCCCGATGCTACAATCAGGAGATGCCTTGCGCCTCCATCTCCAGGAGGCGGCGCTTCATATCCAGGCCGCCGCCGAAGCCGCCCAGACTTCCGTCTTTTCTTAGGACGCGATGACAGGGGATGATGATGGGAATGGGGTTCCTGGCCATGGCCTGCCCCACGGCGCGGAAAGCCCGCGGGGAGCCCACCCGCTCAGCCAGCCAGGAGTAGGGGCGGGTCTGGCCGTAGGGGATCTCCTGCGTGGCTTGCCAGACCCGAATCTGGAAGGGGGTATGGCCTTCCAAGTCCAGTTCGGCCTCGAAGGCCACCGGCTTCCCGGCGTAGTAGCGCCGCAGTTGCTCCTTCACCTTCTCTAAGGCGGGCTCATCTATGAGCACGCCGTTGGGCCAGCGCGCTTGGAGGTTAGCCAGAGCCTCCTCCTCGGTAGGTCGGGGGAATTCCAGGGCCAAGAGGCCGTGGGGGGAGGCCACCAGCCCCACCCAGCCGGCCTCGGTCTGGCAGGTGGTCAGCCCTATGGCGGGGAGGCTCTCCACTAGAAAGGGATCTCCTCCTCCGCCGCCGCTTCTGGAGGCGTCTCCTCGCCGAAGCCGGGTTCGGCCACCCGCTCCCCCTTAGGGGTGAGGAAGCGGACATCTCTGGCTTGGAGTTCCCAGGCGGTGCGGTTGCGCCCCTCCTGATCCTCCCAACTGCGTTGTCGCATCTGGCCGTCCACCAGCACCAGTTGCCCCTTGGTCAGGGACTGGTTGCACCTCTCCGCTAGCCCCCGCCAAGTTACCACCCGGAACCAGGTGGTCTCCTCCTGGGGGTTGCCCTCGGCGTCGGTCCAGCGACGGTTGGTGGCCACCCGAAAAGTGGTGACCGGGACGCCACTGGGGGTGTAGCGCATCTCCGGATCGCCCCCCAGTCGCCCCACGATTATTATGCGCTGATACATGGTCTCCTCCTTGGAGAGAATTATAACAGAATTGTGGTTCCGTATCAATACTTAAATGTAAAGCGCCGATGTTACTTGCCCTGCACGGTGAAGGTTCTTAATTGAGGCCGGTTAGTCTCATTAGAAATGCGACAATTGTGGGAGAGTTGAGTGTGTCAATCAGACCTGCACAAGCGGAGTAGGGGAGGCCCTCGCGGCCTCCCGAAAGTAGGAGGGGACAAGCCCCTCCCCTACAACCCATCTTTGCTTCCTGACGGCCCAGCAGGCCTCAGGAATTACTCCGAGGCCGCCAAAAGAGAGAGTAGGGCAGGTATAGAAACCCGCCCTATCTAGGTCGTATGAGTGGCCCCATCTGGGCCTGGATATGTGAACCCTCCTGCCACCTATTTGTCGCGTTTGGCATGAGAGATACCGGAGGCTTGACAAGAAGGAAGAATATATGCTATAATATTATATGCCGTTTTAATTACGGCAGATTGTTTTGTGACATATAACCATGGCTCGATCTCAAGATCTGCTTTTCACCTTATATGGTGACTATCTTCGCCATCGGGGGGGCGAGGTCTGGACGGGGAGCCTCATCGAACTCCTGGGCCTCTTCGGCCTCTCCGAGCAGGCGGTGCGCTCCACCCTCTCCCGCATGTCTCGCAAGGGCTGGTTCAAGAGCAGGCGAGCAGGCAATAAGAGTTACTATGCCCTGACCGGCAAGAGCGAGGAACTCCTGGAGGAAGGAGCGCAGAGGATCTTCCGGCCCCGCTTCGACGTTTGGGATGGCCGTTGGCATATCCTCACCTACTCCATCCCGGAGAGGAAGCGCCACCTTCGCCACCGGCTGAGGACCAGGCTGACCTGGCTCGGTTTCGGCTCCCTGAGCAACGCCACCTGGATATCGCCCCGCGACCTGCAGCGGGAGGTGGAGCAGCTGGTCTCCTCTTTGGGGATAAACGGCCACGTGGAGGTCTTCTCCGCCGAGCACTTGGGCTTCAACGACGATGGGGCGCTAGTGGCCCATTGTTGGAACCTGGAGGAACTCAACAAGGCCTACTCGGCCTTCATCGAAAAATATGAGCCCGGTTTCCTGGAGGCTAAGAAAAAGATGGCCCGGGGGGATGGCCTGGAGCCCAGCGACTGTTTCGTGCAGCGCTTCATGCTGGTCCATGACTACCGCTCCTCCCCCTACGTGGACCCCAATCTGCCTTTAGAACTTTTGCCCCCCGATTGGCTGGGCCACAAGGCCATCCGACTTTTCCAGGAATACCATGGGCTCTTGACGGCCGGGGCCAATGCCTTCGTGGATGAGGTTTTGGCCAAAGAGCCGCCTCCAGATGCGGCCCGTGGCCGCCGATAATCGATTTGCGGAGGTAAGGAAGATGGGAAAAGAGGTAGCCATCATAGGGGTTGGCCAAAGTCCCTTCGTGCGTGGATATGAGGGCTCCATAAGGGAACTAGCCTTCGAGTCCTATAAGGAAGCCCTGAAGGACGCCGGGCTCGCCCCTAAAGATATCGACGCTTCCATAATCTGTTCCGCGCCCGAATACGACAAGCAGAGGACGCCGGCCGCGGTCATGGCCGAGTATTTGGGCCTGAACCCCCAACCCACCTTCTACGTGGAGAGCGTATGCTCATCCAGCAGCGCCGGACTGAGGGTGGCCTACTCCATGATAAAGTCCGGGCTTCATAAGGTGGTCCTAGTGCTAGGATTCCAGAAGATGACGGAGATAAGTTCGGCCGACTCCCAAGAGAGGATGGGGAGGGGGGCCGACATAATGTGGGAATCGCCCTTCGGGACCATGATGCCCGCCTACTACGCCATGCATGCCCGGGCCCACTTCGCTCGGTACGGGACCACGGAGGAGGACTTGGCCCACATAAGGGTGAAGGCCGCCACCTATGGGATGCTCAACGAGAAAGCCCTCTTCCGCAAGCCGGTCACTATGGAGCAGGTATTGACCTCGGACGTCATCTCCAGCCCCCTCAAGAGGTTCGACTGTTGTGCCAACGCCGATGGCTCATCCTGCCTCATCGTGGCCGGGGCGGAGGTGGCGAAAGAGGTCTCAGAGAAGCCAATCTGGATACTGGGACTGGGGGCGGCCTCGGCCCCTTTAACCATGTCCGGGAGGGATACCTTGACCAGCCTGACCTGCGCCCGCAAGGCGGCAAAGGAGGCCTATGCCATGGCCGGGGTGGGCCCCCAGGATATAGATGTGGCCGAGGTCCACGACTGTTTCACCATCGCCGAGTTGATGGCCTATGAGGACCTGGGCTTCGCCCAGCCGGGGGAGGGCGCCAGATTGATCAGGGAGAGGGAGACCTATACCGAGGGGAAGACACCGGTGAATGTGGATGGGGGGCTTTTGTCCAAAGGCCACCCCATCGGGGCCACGGGAGGCTCCCAGATCCGCACCATCGTCTTACAGTTGAGGGGAGAGATGGGAGAGATGCAGGTGAAGGACCCCCGGATCGGCTTAGTCCACAACATAGGAGGGGTGGGGATCTACGCCAACGTAACCATCCTAGGGAGGTGAGGAATGGGGTTTGAAAAGTTCGGGACGGTAAGTTACACTGCCCAGACCAAGGTGGACAAATTCGTCGATCTCCTGGAGGAAGGGAAAGTAGCGGGCACCAAATGCAAGGTTTGCGGGACCTCTTTCTTCCCTCCTCGGGCTGACTGCTACAGTTGCCTTTCCAGCGATATGGAATGGTTCGAGGTCTCGGGGCCTGGCAGATTGCTCTCCTTCTCCACTTTGATCTACGCCCCCACCGGCTTCGAGAACGACCTGCCCTACACCATCGCCCTGGTTCAATTCGGCGACCTCAAGGTTTTCGGTCGCATGAGTAAGGAAATAAAAGAGGAGGAGATGGAGATCGGCATGCCCTTGAAGGTGGCGCCGATCACCTTAGAGGGCGGCCGGGTCTCCTATGAGTTCAGGAAGGCCTGAAAAGGCCAGCGATATTTGGGCGCTGGCCGAGAGATGAACGAGGGAGGAGGTTATGATGCTGGAGGGGAAGAGAGCCCTAGTCACGGGGGGGAGTCTGGGCATCGGGCGAGCCATCACCATGGATCTGGCCGCTAACGGGGCCGATGTGGCCTTCACCTATCGCCGCCACGCCGAGGAGGCGCAAAAGATAGCGGAGGAGATCCGCAAGATGGGCCGCCGGGCCTTGGCCCTGCAGGCCGATGTGGCCTCTTTCCAAGAGGCCCAGAAGGTGGTGGATGAGACGGTAAAGGAGTTCGGTGGCCTGGACATCCTGGTCAACAATGCAGGGATGAACTGGGATGGCGTCATCTGGAAGATGACCGAGGAGCAATGGGATAAGGTCATCGAGGTGAACCTCAAAGGTTATTTTAACTATATACGGGCGGCGGTCCCCCTGCTTAAGGAACAGGGGGCGGGCAAGGTCGTCAATATCACCTCCATCAACGGCTTGCGAGGCAAATTTGGCCAGACCAACTACTCCGCCTCCAAGGCCGGGATCATCGGCCTCACCAAGGCCCTAGCCAGGGAGATGGGCAAATACAACGTCAACGTCAACGCCGTGGCTCCCGGCCTCATCGAGACGGAGATGGTGAGGGAGGCCCCAGCCCAGGTGAAGGAGATGGCCCTGGCGGAGATAGTCTTGGGTCGTTTGGGCAAGCCGGAGGAGGTGGCCTGGGTGGTTACCTTCCTTTGCAGCAACAAGGCCCGCCACATCACCGGCCAGGTCATCCAGGTGGACGGGGGGCAGTATATCTGATATTTCGACCTGGCCGAATTGGTCGAGGGAAGGCCAAGGGAGTGTGTGATGAGCGAAAGGTTCGAAACCATCATCTTCGAGCGGAAGGGTGGGGTGGCCAGGTTAACCCTGAACCACCCGCCCCTCAACATCCTTACCATCGCCATGATGAGGGAGATCAATGAGGCCTTGGACGAGTTAGATGGAGCAGCCGAGGTCAAAGTCCTAGTAATCGATGCCCAGGGGAAGGCCTTCTCCGCCGGGGTGGACGTCAAAGACCACACCCCTGATAAGGTGGAGGAGATGATCGGAGTCTTTCATGGCATCTTCCGCCGCCTCCTCGCACTGGAGATACCCACCCTGGCGGTGGTGAAAGGGGCCTGTCTGGGGGGTGGCTGCGAACTGGCGACCTTCTGCGACCTGGTGCTGGCCTCGCCGGAGGCCACCTTCGGCCAGCCGGAGATAAAGGTGGGGGTCTTTCCGCCCATAGCGGTCCTCCTATTCCCCTCCTTGATGGGCCAAAAGAAGGCCTTCGAACTCCTCCTCACCGGAGAGATAATCGAGGCCCGGGAGGCGGAGAGGATAGGGCTAATCAATAAAGTGGTCCCACTGGAGGAGTTGGAAGAGGCCGTCGCCCGCCTGACTGCTCAATTGGCTGGCCTCAGCGGCATGGTCTTGCGCCTTACCAAGCGGGCTATCTTGCAGGGGGCCGGCCTCCCCTTGGAGGAGGCCCTGGAAAAGATAGAGCGGCTCTACCTGAAGGAGTTGGTGGAGACCGAGGATGCCAAGGAGGGGCTCCAAGCCTTCTTGGAGAAGAGGAAGCCCCTTTGGCGGAACCGTTAATCGTGGAGGAAGAGATGATAGAGATGTTTCAGGAATGGTATGAGGCCCGGCACGAGTACGCCCGGGAGTGGAAGGAGAAGAGGGGGGGGAAGGTCTTGGGCTACTTTTGCACCTATGTCCCCGAGGAGATCCTCTACGCCGCCGATGTCCTTCCGGTGCGCATCTTGGGCAGCCATGAGCCCCAGGACGTGACCGAGCCCCATATCTTCGCCATGTTCTGCCCCTTCTGCCGGGACTGTCTGGCCCAGGGGTTGCAGGGCCGATACGACTACCTAGATGGCATCATGATCGCCCAATCTTGCCTCCATATCCGCCAAGCCTATACCAGTTGGGAATTGCACATCCCCAGGGAGTTCAGTTATTTCCTGCCCATGCCCCATCACGTGCAGAGCCCCCGGGCCCTGCCTTATCTGCGAGGGGAGTTGGACGATTTCAAGGCCGCGGTGGAAAAATGGACCGGGAAGAAGATAACCGATGCCGACTTGGACCGGGGCATCGAACTGGTGAACGCGAACCGCCGGTTGATGAAACAGGTCTACGAGAGGCGGAAGGAAGATGCCCCTCCTCTCACTGGGCTGGAGGCCATGTATATGGTCGTCTCCAGCCAGATGATCCATAAGGAGGATCACAACCGCACCATTGAGGGTGTCCTCCCGGAGTTGTCCAACCGCACCTTGAGCCGGGACACGGGCCATCGGCTGATGCTCCTGGGGAGCGAGGATGACGACCATGAGTTCATCGAGATGGTGGAGTCTCGTGGGGCCACCATCGTCATCGATGACCATTGCACCGGCAGCAGATATTTCTGGAACGAGGTGGCGCCCCGGGAGGATAGGCTGGAGGCCATCGCCGCCCGTTACCTAGAGAGGGTGCCTTGTCCCTCCAAGGATTGGCCGGAGCGGAGCAGGGTCCCCCATATCTTAAACCTGGCCAAAGAATACGATGTGGCTGGAGCGGTCATCATCCAGCAGAAATTTTGTGACCCCCACGAATTGGACATCCCGGCCATTAAAAAGAGCCTGGAGGGTAATGGGGTGCCTACCCTCTTCTTGGAACTCGATGTTACCGTGCCGGTGGGACAGTTCAAGACTCGGGTGGAGGCCTTCTTGGAGATGTTGTCGGAGGAGGACCTATATTAGGATAAGGAGGTCGTTAGGGTGACTCAGAAATATAAGACCAAACCTTTGAATTGCTGGAATAAGGCCAAGGAGATAAGAAAAAACTACTATCGAAATTACGAACTGGCTCACCAGAAGGGAGGGCTCCGCTGGGCCGGAGGGGCCTGGACCTTCGACGCCATCCCTGCCGGGCTAGGCGACCACGTCTATCCTCTCACCAGCGAGCCCTACGGGGCCACCATAGCCTGGGATACCGATTTCGCTCTGGAGTGTCAAGAGGCGGCGGAGAAGGCGGGCTATGCCCGGGACCTTTGTGCCTACATGCGCAACTACTGGGGCTCCATCCTGATCGATAAATAC
>CAYUAM010000051.1:0-9880 GCA_964442805.1 uncultured Anaerolineales bacterium
ATCTTGTCGATCTCGTCGATGTAGACGATGCCGTTCTGCGCCTTCTCGACTTCAACGCGCATCTTGCGCAAAGCGCGTTTACGCTCTTTCCGACGCAGTTCGCCCCTGGAGACGAACCATCTCTTCTCCCGACAAGTGCTGAGGATCCTGGCATCCGCCACTTCCTTCCGAAAGCGCTTCAGCAGTTCCTCTTGAGACTCGCCGGACCTGAGATTTACCGTAGCCATCTACATCCCTCACCTCCCCCCCGGATTTACTTGACCTGTCGTAGGCTCAGGCCCATACGCCGTTTTTCCAGATCGATGTTCAAAATGCACACCCTCACCATTTCACCTTCACGAACCACATTATGAGGGTGCATGAAATCGCCCTCCGCTAATTCCGAGAGGTGAATCAAGCCTTCCAGCCCTTCCTCCAAGCGGACAAAAGCGCCGAAGTCGACCACGTCGGTCACCATCCCCTCCACTATCTGGCCCATTTGATATCTCTCCCCCACTCTGGACCAAGGGTCGGGCTGCAGCCGCTTGAGGCTCAAGGCTACCCTCTTGCGCTCCCTATCCACATCTAATACGTAGACCTCTATCTCCTGTCCTACCTTCAATAGTTCGCTGGGATGGTTCACCCGCTGCCAGGAGAGTTCGGAGATATGCAATAGCCCGTCGAACCCTCCTAAGTCCACGAAGGCACCGAAGGAACAGAGGCGAACTACCCGACCACTTCGCACTTGGCCCGGGACGATGCTCTCCCATAGCCGCGATGGTGTCTCCTCCCACTTCACCGCCCTTTGGGAGAGGAGCAACCGACCCCTGGCCCGATCGACCTCGATGACCTTAAGTTTGAGGGGCTGACCCAACAGGGAGAGCGATTGTGCCTGCTTTTCTCCTTCCTCCAAACCGTAGGGAAGATCCTCTAAATGGGAAAAGGGGACGAACCCAGTCAAGCCGTTCAACTCCACCAGGAGGCCCCCGCGATTGTACCCTTTAGCCACCAGTTCCAAGACCTCCCCTTTAGCCAGGCTCTCCTCCACCGCTCGCCAGGCCTCCTCATCCTGGCTGGGCTGGTGGAGATATCCCTCTTCCGCGGCCAATAGCGCCTTCCAATAACCCTCATCCAAACCGTCCCCCCCGGTGGCCGTTAACCGCTCCATCTCCTCCCCCCAAGCCAAAAAAATCGGTTACCAACCCTCGGTCCTTCCCTGAGATGGTAACCGGGCTAGATCCCTCGGCCTCCAAGGACCCTGTCCCCTCAGCCTCAATATCATCCCATTCTCACCCTCTTATCATAAGGACCGAGAGGTGGTCGCCCCCGAAGAGCCCTGCTGCTCCCTTGGTCAGGAGCGACTATCCCTATCACACCTCCTCAAGAAAGAGATGTGATCTACCCAAAACCCAGGGACCGAACCGATCGGTTAATATTATATTCTACCCTCCTATCCCTTGTCAAGAAAAGCCTCCTCCTTAAAGGGGAGGAATGGCCTCCATCAATCCGTGCACCGACTCAAATAATGGTTGCGGATAGACACCGAGGAGTAAAGAGGCACCAAATAAGGCGAGGAGCATGATCACCACTACCAAGGGTTCCTTTCTCCCTTCCCACCCCTCTTCTCTTTTCATCATGGAGCCCAAGGGGCGCAGATAACCCCAAGCCACGCTCAGGCTGGCCGCGATGAGCCCGGCAGTGTATAGAGGAGGGAGGCCCAGGAGGCCCCCGTAGAGATACCACCGGGTGGCCAAGCCTCCTAGCAGGGGGAAGCCGGCCAGGGTTAGCCCTCCACCCACATAACCCAGGGTCGCCCAGGGGAGGGAGTGGACCACTCCCGAAGGCAAACTTGAGGGACGTCCATGCCGCTCTTGTATCACCCCCCAGCCCATGGTCACCAAGAGAATGGCTAGGCTTCGGCTGAGGAGATGGAGGACCGAGGCCGATGTTCCCCAAGGGGAGGCCACCCCCAACCCCATGAGCACAACCCCCAGGCCACTGATGGCCCCATAGGCCAAAAGGGGGCCAGGCTCCCTTTGCAGGAGGGCCAGGAGCCCCCCGACCAAGGCAGTGAGGAAACCGCCCTTCAAGATAAGGCTAAAGGCCCCCGCATCGGTGACCAGCCAAGGGTATCTGGGAAAAAGGCTCATCATGAGGGCCAGGGCCACCGTTTGGTAGATGACGAGGAGGAAAGCGAATACCAGAGGCGGGGCCTCTCGGGCCAGCGCGGGGAGGTAGAGGTGCAGAGGGATGGCCCCCAGCAGGATCCCGAAGCCCAGGGAGAGGGCCACGGCGGCCAACTGGACCAGAAAGGGACGATCGGGGTGCAAAGCCACCTGCTGGCAAAGATAGGAAGCAAAGAGGAGGGTGGGGGCAGCCAAGACCAAGGCCGCCAGATAAGCCAAGATTACCCTGGGCTCCGCTAGGATCCCGCCTTGAAGGAGGAAAAGCAAGACTAGCCCGGCTATCTCCAAAAAGATGGCCGCTATCAGGAACTCCTCGACCATAACGGCGGCGCTGAGGAGCCCCAGGCTCACCAACCCAAAGGGGAAAAACGACCAGCCCTGGGTTATGCGCCAAGCATAGAGGAACAAGAGGGCGGCCACCGTAAAGATGAAAACGAGGAGGAGCCGCCGCCAAGGATCGAAAACGAGCCCTCTCCCCAAGAGCTCCATCCTTTGATCTGGAGCGAGGACAAAGATGAATATCGCCACCCCCAGGCTAGTGCCCGCCGATAGGAGAGCAGCGGGGGTGGAAAATCGACGTAGGAGATAGACCAAGGGTGCTAAACCTAATGGCAATAGGATAATCAAAAGGAGAATCATCTCTCCCTCGCCGTCGCGCGGGTCCTCTCCACCGCGGTTAGGTAGGAGATAGCCAAGGCCAGCAAGATATTAAGCAGGCCCAAAAGGCCGGCCACTAAGAGGCCGCCTTCTAGAAGGGTGAACACCAACTCAAAACCCATCTGGAAGGTGAGGAGCCCCAGCCCGGACTCGAAGGTCCCTTCTCCCAAGAGGGCCATCAGGAGCCCCACCGCCATCAGCAAATAGGAGGCCAAGGCCAAGGGCCCCGGGATCTCCGCCAAAGGGTATCGGCTGAAGAGGCCATAGGCTCCCGCCCCAGCCAAGAGGAAAGCGGTCAGGCGGAAGGCAAAGGAGGCCATTAGCCCCCCGCTATCTTCTTGAGCCACCCTTGCTCCTGTAGAGGGACGGCGGGCCACGGGGTAGAGGATGAAGAAGACCATCCCTCCTACCGCCACCTTGGCCAAGGCCAGCAGGGCAGGAATCACCCCACTGAGGAGCAGGCCCATTAGCACATACTCCGCCAGCAAGGCCAAAAGGGAAACGCGCCGCGGCCTAGCCGCCACCAAAAGGGCTAAGGCGATAAACAGGCCCAAAAGCAACCAGCCGGCCAACAGTAGCGGCACCGCTTCACCCCCTAAGGATAAAGAGGACCAAGATCAAGGCAAAAAGGAGAAGCCAACCGGGGGAAGGAGCCCCCTCCATCCACCCCATGGCTCCCCGCAAAATGCCACCTAGCCAACTCCCTGCCCTCTCCAAAGTCCCATAGAGCCATTCCAACTCCAAGAAGCGAAAGAGGGGCTCCCCTCGCCTCACTTGCACCTTGAGACGGAAGAGGAGGTAACCTAGCAAGGGAGGGAGGAGCAAGGAAACCCCTAGGGCCGAGGAAGTGGGAAAGGGTGTCTGGTTCAACAACTCCCCGATAAGGGGGAGGGAACCAGGAACGGCCTCCTCGCCACCAAGAGACCTCAGGAACGGCGGATAGATTCCGGTCAGGAGCAAGAGGACGGCCAGGGCTGAGAGGAGCACGGAGAAGGTCAAAGCCCCTCTTTGGCCCAAGGTCGGGCGCTGGGCGGGCTCGACTAGAGTCCTCAGAAGAGGGGGAGTGATGAGAACGGTCGTAAGAGCCCCCAAAGCCAGGACCATCACCCCTCCCTCCGCCCAGAGGGAACGATAAATGAGCCAGCGGGCCACGAACCCTCCCGTGGGGGGGAGGCCAAGCAAGGAGGCCACGGCCACGGCTAGAGCCCCCTTGGCCACCAGCCGATAACCAGAGGGCAACCGAGGGCCTACCTCCTTCCCGAAGAAAAATATCCCCAAGGCCAAAAGGAGGCTCACCGTCTGGAGGGAAACGGCCGGCCAGGAGCCTCCGGCCAGCAAACCTAGGACCAATAAGCCCATCTGGTTTTGCGCCAGGCAGAGCCCTAGCCTCTGCTTCCGCCAAGGAAGAAGGGCGCCATAAAGAAGGGCCATGGCTCCCCAGGCCAAAAGGACGGCCCTGAGCCATCCCTCCGGCTGAGGCCATCCGCCGAGGATCAAAAGATAGCCCCCGCTCCCCAGGATGGCCAAGGTCAGGAGGTTTCCCTCAGGGAAAGGGATCTCCTCGGAGGCGACCAGGGCCATGTGGGCCGGATAGAGGGCCAGGCGAACCCAAAAGGCCAAGAGCAAGCAGAGGCCCCATTCCTCGGAAGGGCCGAAGAATCCTTGGCGGGACAGAAATAGGGAAAACCAAGCCACCCCTCCCACCAGATTGATGAGCGCTGCCCTAGAGGGCAGATGAGGCGAACTTTCCCCAGGGTAGGAGAGGCTGAAAGTCAATAGGATAGCCAGATCCAGGAACCCCCAACTCAAGAATAGGGAAAGGGGGTCGCGGGAGAAGAGGAAGGCCAAAGTCCCAGCCCCCAGGAGTAAAATGGCCTCTCCCCTCCCCTCACTGGAGAAGACGAGTTCGAGCCCGGCATAAAGGGCGATGAAAAGGGTCAATAACACGGCCAAGATCAGGCCTTCGCCTCTGGCTTCCAGGGTAGGTTGTCCCGGCAACCCTCCCCAGGGGGGGAGGACGAAGGGGTGAGATGGCAAGAGGGCCAGGCTGAGGGTGAGAAAGAAGGCCAAGGTGGCCGAGGCCGAGGCTAAGGAGCGGGCCAGGCGAAGGGAAAGAAATTTAGCGGCCAGGAAGGTGGCGAGAGCGCCCGAGAGCAAAGTCGATATAGGCCATAGGGGTGTGGGGTGCAAATTTTCCATCACCATAGAGCCTTAGGAAGTGACGACCTCTATCTCATCCCCTACTTGAACGCCCAAGCGCTCCCGGGCGCTGCCATCGACCACCGCTACGGCCAACTCTTGGCCGCTATCGATATAGGCGATGATCTCCCCCGGCTGGCCGTCAGCGTAAGTGGAAGAGAGCCTCGCGATCTCACGCCCACCGACCCTCACCCGCACCTCCCCTCCCAGGCCGATTAGTTCCGGGCCATAAATGTTAGTCAGCAGGTTCCCGAAGCGGTCGATATGGACTACCTTGCCCCTGAGCCTTCCCTCCTCCCTCTCCACCTTGGGCAGGGGGATGAGCACCGGGTCCTCCACCTCCTCCCCGAAAGCCGAGGGGGGGACCCCCAGGGAGAGGTGAGCGGCCACCGGGGCGAAGATATCCCGCCCATGGAAGACGGCCGAGACCTGAGGCAGCCAATAGCGTGAGTTGGTAAGATGTATGATCTGCCTAGACCTCCCTGCGCGCTCCAAGAGGTAAGTCAATACCCCGTTGTCCGGGGCTACAAAGAGGGCCTCCTCCGTCTGGAGGATGATGGCGCGCCGCTCACTGCCCACCCCCGGGTCCACCACCACCAAGTGGACGGTTCCCTGAGGGAAGTAAGGGCAGGCTCGCTGGAGGATGAAGGCGGCCTGGAGGATATTTTGGGGCTCGATCTCATGGCTGATATCCACGATTCTAGCCTGGGGGTTTATGCCCTGTATGACCCCTATCATCACCCCCACGTTGCCGTCCTTTGTCCCGAAATCGGTGGTCAAGGTGATGAGGCCACTCACCTTCATCTTGCCTCCAATTTGACGCCCTCCTCTCCCTCCAGTATCATCACCATTGTAACATCTTGCCCCCTTTGGCGCAAAGTCCAAAATGGCCGAAATAGCCTCCCTTACCAGAAACGATATAGACCCCCTCCGGCAGGAGAAGGCCAAGGAGTACGCCCGGAGCGGCCGCCACTTGTTATCCCTGGAATTGGCCTTGGGGGGCCTATACCTCCTTTGTCTCCTATCCGGCCCCTCCCAGGCCCTGAAGGGCGTGATCTTGCAGGTGACCTCAAATCCACCGGGGACGATAGCCCTCTATTTCCTGGCCTTCGCCTTGGGTTATGGGTTCTTCCTCCTGCCCCTCCAATATTACAGCGGGTTCGTCTTTCCCCACCGCTACGGCCTCTCCACCCAGGATAGAAAAGGGTGGGCCTTGGACCAACTCAAGGGCGGCCTCTTGGGCCTGACCTTGGGGACCATGGTAATGGAGGCCGTCTATTGGCTCCTGCGCCACTCCCCCTCCTGGTGGTGGCTCTGGGGAGGGGCCTTGATGCTCCTCCTGACTCTCCTCCTATCCCACCTGGCCCCCCTTCTCTTTTTCCCCCTCTTCTTCCGGCTCACCCCCCTGGCCGATGAGAAACTAGCCCGACGGCTGACCGATTTGGCCCAAAGGGCCGGCACTCGGGTGCGGGGCGTCTTCACCATCGACTTCAGCCGAAGGACCAGGGCCGCCAACGCCCTCCTCATAGGGTTAGGGAATACCCGGCGCATCGTCCTGGGCGATACCATACTGGAAGATTATAGCCCCGAGGAGATAGAGGTCGTCTTCGCCCATGAATTGGGCCACCACCTGCACCACGATATGGCCTGGAACATCGCCCTCCAATCGGCCCTCACCCTAACGGGGCTCTATCTTGCCCATCTGGTGCTGATTTGGGGAGCCAAGGCCTGGGGCTTTCAAGGGCCCCAGGACATCGCCGCCTTCCCCCTCCTGGCCCTGGCCATGGGCACCTTCCTAGTAGTGACCAGCCCTCTAGTCAATGCCTATTCCCGCTCCCGGGAGCGGGCCGCCGACCGATACGCCCTAGAGGCCACCGGAAGAGGGGCGGCCTTCACCTCCCTGATGGTCAAGTTGGCAAACCAGAACCTGGCCGAGGTGGAGCCAGCACCTTGGGCGGAGTTCCTCCTCCACAGTCACCCCGCCATAGGCAAGAGGATCGGGGAGGGAGAGCGGTTCACAAGCCGAGAGCCACCATCTGATTTCGCTAGACAAAACCCTAAGTAGGACTCAAGTCCTGTTGACGCAAGCCGAGAAGCACCATATAATATTTGATTGCAGGCGTGAGAGATGGCCCTACGAGGCGACCTTAAGGATTTCAACCTCACCCAGATCTTCAATCTGATAAACCTGGCCAAGAAGACCGGCCTCTTGACCATCGGTGGCGTTCAGGAGAAGGCCAAGGTCTACTTCAAGGAAGGCAAGTTGATCCATGCCTCCCTAGATGGCCAGCAGGTCGACTTGGCCGGCCTCTTGGAAAAAGGCGGTAAGATGGAGGGAGCCCAAAGTCATCTTCTGCCCCTAACCTCGCGGGCCAGAAGCGATAAGGAACTGGGCCTTTTGCTCATCAACGCCGGCTTGGTGAACCGGGAGGAGATCTTGGAGGCGGTACGGGGCCACCTCCTGGAGACGGTATATCAACTCTTCACCTTGACCGAGGGTCCCTTCCTCTTCCAACCCAACATCCTTCCCCCCCAAGATAAGATAGCGGTCCCCATCCACCTGGAAAACGTGATCCTGGAAGGCACCAGAAGGGTCAGGGAACGAAAGAGGTTGCAGCAGGAGGTGCCGGACCTGGGGACGGCTCTCCGGTTCACCGCCCACCCCGATATCAAATTGAAGCGCATCACCCTCAGCCCGGAGGAGTGGAGAGTGGTGGCTTCCATCAGCCCCAGCCGCACCATAGAAGAGATAGCCCGGACCCTATCCCTGAACGATTTTCAGATCCGAAAGGTGGTATATGGCCTGCTTTCCGCCGGCCTGGTGGAGTTAGCCCCTCCGACCAGGCCTGCGGAACGGTACCCGGCCCCGCCCAAGGAGGAGATCAAGCCAGCCCCGGTCCGGCGTGGCGTGCTCTTGCGCTTGATCGACCGGATCAGGAGACTATAGTTTGGGATGCAGACGGTCAAGATCGTGGTCACCGGCCCTTTCAGTGCGGGGAAGACGGAGTTCATCGGGGCCATCAGCGAGATAGAGGTAGTATCCACGGAAAGGAGGATCACCGACGGCTCCAAGAGCGTAAAAGAGCAAACCACCGTGGCCATGGATTTTGGCCGCATCACTGTGGATGAGGATCTGGTCCTCTACCTCTTCGGGACGCCGGGGCAGAGGCGCTTCGACTTCATGTGGGAGATCCTCTCCGAGGGGATGTTGGGCTTCATCGTCCTGGTAGATAGCGTGGCCCCGGAGAGTTTCCGCGAGGCTAGAGATATCCTAGACCTCTTCAAAGATTACTCCTCGGCCTGTTATGTGGTGGCGGCCAACAAGCAAGATCTCCCCGACGCCTGGTCCCCAGAGGATATCCGCATCTCCTTGAAGATAGATTCCCAGGTGAAGGTGGTGCCTTGCGTGGCCACCGATAAGGAGAGCGTGAAAAGGGTGCTTCTGGAGTTATTATATTCCATACTGGAGACGGCCCAGGAGTAGCAGGAGGCCTCCCAAAGGAGGGGAAGATGGAGAAAACGAGGGTACAGTTGATGGTGGAGCGGCTGCGCGCTTTGCAAGCCAGCGCCCCCGATATCGAGGCCTCCGCGGTGGTTAGCGTAGATGGCCTGATCATGGCCTCGGCCCTGCCGGCCGAAGTGGAGGAGGATCGGGTCTCCGCCATGTCTGCGGCCATGCTCTCCTTGGGGGAACGCATCGCCGGAGAACTGGGCCGAGGGGCCTTGCAACAGGTCTACGTGCGAGGCCAATATGGCTACGTCATCCTCCAATCCATCGGCGAGGATGCGGTCTTAACCGTCTTGGCCAGGCAAAGGGCCAAATTGGGCTTGGTCTTCTTGGATATGTCTCGAGCGGCGAGCGATCTAGCGGCCATGCTACAAAAATAACCCGATAGAAGGTTAGGGGAGCCTGGTGAGCCAGGCTGAGAGGATGGCCCAGAATGCCATCGACCCTCGGAACCTGATCTGGGTAATGCCAGCGTAGGGAAGCAGAAGAAAAACTGTCAGCCCACGCCGGCTGACAGTTCATTTTATGAGGAGGCAGCCATGTTGAAGATCACGCCACCCCCTGAGTGGGGCATCGAGCCGGTCCCTGAGAAACACCGAGTACTAGGGTTTTTCGATTACTTGGCTTTATGGTCCAGCCTGGGGGTGGGGCTTCTGGTGCTTCTGGCCGGGACCCTCCTGGTTCCGGGACTGGGGTTGGGGCAGGCGCTTTTGGCTATCCTCATCGGCACCGCCCTGGGCGTCCTCCTCCTGGCCCTGGCTGGGGTGATAGGCAGCGACAACGCCGTCCCCACCATGGTGCTCCTGCGCCCGGTTTTGGGGTTGCGGGGCTCATACCTGCCCACCCTTTTTAACCTCATACAACTGATCGGCTGGGGGGCTTTCGAGATCATCATTATGGCCCAGGCCGCCAACGGCATCATCCAGAGACTCCTCGGCTTCTCCAATTACCCCTTATGGGTCTTCTTCTTCACCGCCTGGTGCACTATCTTGGCCATCGGGGGGCCCTTGACGGTGGTGCGGCAATGGCTGGAGAAATTCGCCGTCTGGCTGGTCTACGCCATCACCATCTGGCTGACCTGGTACCTCTTCTCCCACTACGACATAGGGGCCCTCCTCAGGGCGCCCGGCACGGGAGAACTCCCCTTCTGGCTGGCCGTGGACCTGGTGGTGGCCATGCCCATCTCCTGGATGCCTCTGGTGGCCGACTATAGCCGCTTCGCCAAAGGGACCAAGGGGGCCTTCTGGGGCACTTATCTCGGCTACTTCATAGCCAACCTATGGTTCTACGCCCTGGGGGCACTCTTCATCCTGGCCCTCCAGACCGAGGACCTCATCCCCGCTATAATGAG
>CAYUAM010000052.1:0-9705 GCA_964442805.1 uncultured Anaerolineales bacterium
TGGGAGGAAGGATGAAAAAAGGGGTAGTGGTTACCGATAAGGCCCCTTCTCCCGGCGGGCCCTATTCTCAAGCGGTGATAGCCGGGGGTTTCGTCTTCGTGGCCGGTCAGGTTGGCATAGAGCCTCAGAGGGGCGAAATGGTCCCCGGGGGGATCGAGGCCCAGACCCGCCAAACCCTAAATAATATCTCCGCCATTTTGGAGGCGGCGGGGAGTTCATTGGAGCAGGTGGTCAAGACCACCGTATATCTGGCCCATATCGAGGATTTCGCGGCCATGAACGCCGCATATAAGGAGTTCTTCCCCAGTCAGCCTCCCGCCCGGGCCACGGTGGGGGCCGGTTCCTTGCCGGCAAAGGCCTTAGTGGAGATAGATGTGGTGGCCCTGAGGGGTTGACCTAAAGGCTCACCTCTTGGCCTATCCCCCTTTCCTTGGCCACTTGATAGACCCGCTGGGCAGTGGAAACATCCTGCAAGGCCAGCCCTACCGACTTGAACAGGGTGATCTCTCGCTCGTGGGCTCGTCCCTCCTTTTGGCCGGCCACCACCTCACCCAGTTCGCCTCGGATATGCTCGGCGGTGATGGCCCCTTCTTTAAGGGGAATGATGAGGTCGCCGGCCTCGGCCAAGGCTGCCTCCCGGGAGTCGACGAAAACGCTGGCTCGCGCCACCGTCCTCTCATCCAACTCTCGGGCCCCAGGGGAGTGAGAGCCTATGGCGTTGATATGGCTCCCTTCCGCCAGCCATCGGCCGTCCAACACCGGCGTCTGGGAACTGGTAGCCATCACCACGATATCCGAGCCCTCCACAGCCAGGCGGGGCTGGTCGACGGCTACCACCTCTACCCCCAGTTGCTGGCTCATCTCCCCAGCGTATTCCTCCCCTCGCCCGGGCAACAGGTCGAAGACCTTGGCCAACTCTATCTTCCGGGCCTCGCATACGGCCAGGAGTTGGGTTCGGGCTTGAGTGCCGGCGCCGAAGAGGCCCACCACCTTAGCCTCCGGCCGAGCCAAATATTTGGTGGCCACGCCGCTGGCTGCCCCGGTGCGCAGGGCGGTGAGATAGGTCCCATCCATGATGGCCAAAAGGGCCCCGCTCCCGGGGTCGTTGAGGAGCATGGTGGCTAGTACCGTGGGGAGGCCAAATTGGGAGGGGTTATCCGGGTATACCGAGACCACCTTCAACCCCAAGGCCCCCATCTCCCCGCCGATATAGGCCGGCATCCCCAAATTGAGGCCGTGATGCTCCTGGACCCTGATGGCCGTGCGGAGGGGCATCTCTACCCTACCTAAGGCGAACTGCCGGAAGGCCTCTTCCACCATCTTCATGGCCTCACCCATGGTGAGGACCGCCTCCACATCCTTCCTGGTTAGCAAGAGGGCCATGAGACGCCTCCTTTCTACCTATGCGTGATACTGCCACCAAGATAGCACACCGCCTTCCTCTTTTCAAACTCAATAGTGCCAACCTCAGGGTAGCGTCTAGAAGAAAGTTTTTGCTTTTCGGGGAGAATTGGGCTATAATAATTATAGCGTCATTATCCCTTGGCCAGTGGAAAGGGTCCCGAAGGATGGTCAATAAATTCGACCGTTTCACCAAAAGAGCCCGTCGCGTCTTAGCCTTAGCCCAAGAGGAAGCCCAGCGTTTGAACCATAACTACATCGGCACCGAGCACCTCCTTCTAGGGCTGATCAGGGAGGAGAGTGGCGTCGCCGCACGGGTCCTCAAAGACCTGGGAGTGGCGCCGGAGAGGGTGAGGGAGACGGTGGAGGAGATGATCGGTCGAGGCGAGCGGCGAGTGGTAGGCCACATCGGCTTGACCCCCCGCACCAAACGGGTGATAGAGTTGGCCGTAGATGAAGCCCGGCGGATGGGCCACGCCTACATCGGCACCGAGCACCTCCTCCTAGGGCTGATCAAGGAGGGAGAAGGGATCGCCGTAGATGTCCTCAAAGGCTTAGGGGTCAACCTGGACCGGGTCCGTTCCGAGACCACGCGTCTCATCCTGGAAGGCCCCCCCCGTTCCACCTCCGACCCACAAGCCAAGAAGGAGACCCCCCTCATCGACCAGTTGGGCATCGACCTCACCGCTTGGGCCCAGGAGGGCAAACTAGATCCGGTCATCGGTCGGCAGAAGGAGATCGAGAGGGTCATCCAGATATTGTCTCGGCGGACCAAGAACAACCCGGCCCTCATCGGCGAGCCAGGGGTGGGGAAGACGGCCATCGTGGAAGGGTTAGCCCAACTCATCGCCTCAGGCCAGGCCCCGGAGGGGCTGGTCAACCGACGGCTGATGATGATAGATGTGGGCTCCCTGGTGGCGGGGACCATCTACCGCGGCCAGTTCGAGGAACGCCTCAAGCGGGTCATCGAGGAGATAAGGGACTCCAAGAGCATCCTCTTCATCGACGAACTCCACATGATCGTGGGAGCCGGGGCGGCGGGCAGTTCCGTGGATGCGGCCAATATCCTCAAACCGGCCCTGGCCAGGGGGGAGTTCCAATGCATAGGAGCCACCACCCTGGACGAGTATCGCAAACATATAGAGGGCGATGCTTCCCTGGAGCGGCGCTTCCAGCCCATCCTGGTGGAGGAGCCCACCATCGAGGAGACCATCGAGATCTTGCAGGGCATCAAGGAGAGGTATGAGGCCCATCATCATCTCTGCATCGCCGATGAGGCCCTGCGCCAAGCGGCCTACCTCTCCGCCCGTTACGTCCCCGACCGCCATCTCCCCGATAAGGCCATCGACCTCATCGATGAGGCCTCCTCCCGGGTCAGGATGTACAAGATGCCGCCCCTGCCTCAATTGCAGGACACCCTTTCCAAACTGGAGGAGATCCGACACCAAAAGGAAGAGGCTTTCCGGGCCCAAAACTACGAAGAGGCGGTGGAACTCCGCGATCAAGAACTAGAGATCAACGAGGGACTGAAACAGTTGCGCCTCGATTCCCAACTGGGTGAACCACCTCAGGTGACCGCTGAGGATATCGCCGAAGTGCTCTCCATGTGGACCGGGGTCCCCGTCACCCGCATTGTGGGCGAGGAGTCGGAGCGGCTCCTGCACATGGAAGAGGCCCTTCATAAGCGCATCGTGGGCCAGGATGAAGCCATAAGCATCATCTCCAAAGCCGTGCGCCGAGCCCGGGCTGGCCTGAAGGACCCCCGGCGACCTATCGGCACCTTCATCTTCCTGGGGCCCACCGGGGTGGGCAAGACGGAGACGGCCAAGGCCCTGGCCGAGTTCATATTCGGCTCGGAGGAGGCCCTCATCAAACTCGATATGTCCGAATTCATGGAGCGCCATACCGTAGCCCGTTTGGTGGGAGCGCCGCCGGGGTATATAGGCTACGAGGAGGGGGGACAACTCACCGAGGCAGTACGGCGTCGCCCCTACTCGGTGATCTTGTTCGATGAAGTGGAGAAGGCCCATCCCGAGGCCTTCAATATGCTCCTCCAGATCATGGAAGATGGGAACCTCGCCGATGCCAAGGGGCGCCGGGTGGATTTCCGGAACACCCTCATCCTCATGACCTCCAACGTAGGGGCAGAACTCCTCACCCGCGATAGTTCCTTGGGCTTCGCCCTCCGTCGCGATGAGGCCAAGACGGCCGAGGAGGAATATCAAAAGATGAAGGAGAAGGTCCTGGAAGAGTTGAAGAGGACCTTTCGCCCCGAATTCCTGAACCGAGTCGATGCCACGGTGGTGTTCCACGCCCTCAGTAAAGAACAGATCAAGGAGATCGTAGATCTGATGCTCAACCAAGTGAGTGAGCGGTTGGCCGAGTACGAGATCCAATTACAGGCCACCGAGGCAGGCAAGGAACTTCTGGCCAATCGTGGATACGACCCCCACTTTGGGGCTCGGCCCTTACGGCGGGCGATCCAGCAAGAGGTGGAAGACCCCCTTTCCGAGGGGCTCTTGAGCGGTGAATTTCGAAGCGGCTATACTGTGATCATCGACGCTGAGGGGGAAGAGATAAGGCTGAGGGCCTTGGAGCAGGCTAAGGAGGATCTCTCCCCAGGAAGCCTTTGACATTTAAATAACCTAGTGTTATATTTATATTGATAATTATTTCTACCTTACCTAGGGTAAGGTTAATAGATCAATAGCCATTATCCTCCTGGTACCGACGAGAGATTAGGTAAAGCAATCATTCTCGACGAAATGGGCTGATGAAGACAAGGTTCTTTTAGATCGCCCTTAGGCCCTTGTCTGGAGGAAGGGCCTGGCACAGTCGAACTTCTTTTCTCGAGTGTACTCGGAGGTACACTCTTTTTTATTCTGGGGGGATAAGGGCTGGATAAGGAGAGAATATGGTAAAGAGAGCGGAAATAGCGGTACGTGTGGCCGGCGGCCTTTTCTTCGCCGGCGTGGGCCTATATTTGGGGAACTACCTTTCGGGGAGGACGGAAGGGATAACCTATCTCAATCGCCTTCGCTACGTCCTAGCCCTTTCCATAGGTGGGCTAGGCTTAGGCCTCCTGGTCACCCCCTGGTTGACCATCAAGCCCTTCCTCTGGTTCCGCCGCCAGGTGAAACAGATCCCCGGGCACCGTCTCTTGGCCGGGGTCCTGGGCCTGATCATGGGACTAGTAATCTCCTTGCCCCTGTCCTTTGCCCTCTCCTTCCTCCCCTCGCCCTGGGGCAAGATGACTCCCCTCCTCTCCAGCGCCGTCTTCAGCTTCTTGGGCGTGGCTGTCCTCATCATAAGGGAGGAGGATCTGACGGGGCTCCTGGGTTCTCGCCTCGCTCGGGAACCGGCATCGCCGGCCGCCCCCCGTTCAGTCCTCTTGGATACCAGCGTTATCATAGATGGCCGCATCGCCGACATCAGCCGTACCGGTTTCATCGAGGGCACCATGCTCGTGCCCCGCTTCATCCTGGATGAACTGCAACATATAGCCGACTCCCCCGACCCCCTGCGGAGGAATCGGGGGCGGCGAGGGCTGGAGATGCTCAATAAATTGCAGAAGGAATCGGTGGTCCCCATCCGCATCACCGATATGGATGTGGAGGAGTTCAGGGATGCCGATGGCAAACTGGTGAAATTGGCCCGGACCCTCCATTGTCCTATCATCACCAACGATTACAACTTGAATCGGGTGGCCGAGTTGCAGGGGGTGCGAGTCCTCAATATAAACGAACTAGCCAACGCTGTAAAGGCCGTTTTCCTGCCCGGGGAATCGCTCCAGGTACGCCTCATCCAGGAAGGGAAGGAGCCAGGCCAGGGGGTGGGCTATCTAGATGATGGCACCATGGTGGTGGTGGAGAACGGGCGCAAATATATAGGCACCACCTTGGAAGTAGTGGTCACCAGGGTCCTGCAAACGGTGGCGGGGCGGATGATCTTCGCTCAGCCTTTGGAAGAGAGATAGAAAATGGCGGTCATAACCGTCTCCCGACAATTGGGTAGCCATGGAGGGGAGATAGCGGCTCGCGTAGCGGAGGCCTTGGGTTATCGTTTCGTGGACCGCGAGGTCATCCGACAGGCAGCCCAAAAGGCGGGCGTGCCAGAGATCGCCCTGGAGGAGATGGAGTATGAGGGACGACGCAGCCTCATCGAGCGCATCCTCGATAACATGAAGAGCATGCCTCCCATCCCCTCCACGCCGGAGGCTTCCCTCCGCGAGGCCGTGGCCTCCGTCCCCTTGCCTTTCGGGGGCTTCCTCACCCCGGCCCTCCCTCCCTTCGCCGCCACCATGGAAGATTACGTACATATGGTAGGGGTGGTGATCCAAGACCTGGCTCGGGAGGGCCAGGTGGTCATCGTGGGCCGAGGTGGACAAGTAATACTGGGCCGTTCTCCCCAGGCCTTCCGTGTTTTGGTAGTGGCCCCCTTCCAACGACGGGTTGAGACGGTAAGGGAACGAGAAAGGTTAGAACAAAAGGAGACCCTTACTCGAGTGAGGGCCAGCGACGAGGCCCGGCGAAACTACTTGAAACGCTACCATCAGGCAGAGTGGCTGGACCCCACCCTTTACGATTTGGTGATCAACACGGAGAAGATACCCGTACCCGACGCTGTGGAACTGATAACTGCAACCTACCACAAGGCTAAATTGGGCGAATCTCTGCAATAACTCTCTTCAGAGGGTGATATGTTTCGAATCTATAACACCTTGTCTCGAAGGAAAGAGGAGTTCCACCCGCTAGAGGACAAGAAGGTCCGCATCTACGTCTGCGGCCCCAACCTGTATGGCCCCTGCCATGTGGGCCACGCCATGTCCTATATCACCTTCGATGTCTTGCGCCGCTACCTGGAGTTCCGAGGCTACCAGGTGGAACACGTTCAAAATTTCACCGATATCGAGGACCGCATCATAGAGACGGCTCGTTCCTTGGGCCTCTCCGTCCCCGAGTTGGCGGAGAGGTATATCCAGCGCTTCTTCGCCGAGATGGAAGCCCTCAACGTCAAGCGGGCCCATCATCACCCCAGAGCCACCGAGACCATAGACAAGATGATCGAGATCATCGAGGGACTCCTCCAAAAGGGCCATGCTTACCTAGTGGGGGGCGACGTCTACTTCAGGGTCAAGAGCGACCCCGATTATGGCCGGCTATCGGGGAGGACGCTGGAGAGCATGCAGGCCGGGGCCCGCGTGGAGGTCGACTCTCGCAAGGAATACCCCATGGATTTCGCCCTCTGGAAGGAGGCCAAACCCGACGAGCCCAGTTGGGATAGCCCTTGGGGGAAGGGACGGCCCGGATGGCATATCGAATGCTCGGCCATGGCCATCCAGTTCCTGGGGGAGCAGATCGACATCCACGGAGGGGGGCAGGATGTGCTCTTCCCTCACCATGAGAACGAGATCGCCCAATCGGAATCCTATACCGGCAAGGTCCCCTTCGCCAAATATTGGGTCCATAACGCCCTCCTCCGCCCCTCCGGTGAAGAGGAGAAGATGACCCGCCACCTAAGGAACTTCGTCAGTTGCCAGGAGGCCCTGCAAAAATATGACCCTGAGGCCATCAGGTTATTCTTCCTCTCCTCTCATTACCGCAGTCCCCTAACCTGGAGCGAAGAGGGGGTGGAAGCGGCGAAGCGGGGGGTGGAGCGGCTGCAGCTGGCCCTTAGGCCCCCCTACGGCCAGGGGGACGCCACTGGCCTCTGGGAGGAGGTAGAACGGGCTAAAAACCGGTTCGTCGAGGCCATGGACGATGACCTCAACACCGCCCAGGCCCTGGCCAGCCTCTTCGACCTGGTGAAGGCCATCAACCAGTCCCGCGATGAGGGAGGGGGAGGGGAAGCCCTACTGGCCGCCCAGGCCACCCTGAGGGAACTGGCTGGGGTCCTAGGCTTGAGGCTAGAGGAGCCGCGGCTCAAGGGGGAGGCCATAGCCCCCTTCATAGAACTCCTCCTGGAGACCAGGGCCCGGTTGCGCCAGGCCCAGAAGTGGGATTTGGCGGATAGGATAAGGGCCCGCCTAGCGGAATTGGGCGTGATCTTGGAAGACGGCCCCCAAGGAACCACCTGGCGCTGGGGCTAACCTTGACTTGACCCAAGGGGAATTAGCGGGTATAATTATAGAATTGCAGCCGACGTAGCTCAAAGGTAGAGCGGCGGTTTTAGTTCTAAATCCAAGACAGAGGCCATAGTCCTTAGGCAGAGTATCAAGATTCATTTTAAGAACTCCCTGGACGCTTCAGGGAAGGAGGACATATGCCAGTTCTCGACGCTGCGCGTGGGTATAATAGCACTTTGCGGGTTGCATATTCACCGACTAGTCTTGCAGTTAGCCAAGCATATGATTCAGGAAAAGCAACATCTCCAACTTACATGAACTGGGCAGAATGGGATAGACTTGTAGCCTGGGTTGAGTGGCAACGCAAGGAGGACACACTCAAGCAGATCAGTAAAAAGTGATTTTCTTGTTGCAAGAGCGGACCGGGGATATAACGTAGTTTGAAATAGCCGACGTAGCTCAAAGGTAGAGCAGCGGTTTTGTAAACCGCCGGTTGCGGGTTCGAATCCCTCCGTCGGCTCAGGCCCTTATAGGCAGGAGGGAAAAGAGATGCGTGAACTGCTCAGGTTTATAGGGACATTGATCGCCGTTGTGGTCTGATCTGGGGTGGTGTACGCCGTGTGCGTCATCTGGCCCCTCAAATTGGGCTCCACCATCGGTCTGGCCGCCGCGGGGTTGGTGGCCATCGGTACCTTGACGGGTTATTTCGCTGGACTGGCTAAGCGGCTGAAGGCCAAAGTCTAGGCCAGCGAGGGAGCCCTCCGTTATCCTTGTCTATCGTTTAAGGTACCAACGAGGGATCGGCTCTATCAAGCAAACGAGGGCAGGTACCCAAGTGGCCAAAGGGGACTGACTGTAAATCAGTTGGCATAAGCCTTCGGGGGTTCAAATCCTCCCCTGCCCACCTGTGCCCACGTAGCTCAGTCGGTAGAGCACATTCTTGGTAAGAATGTGGTCACCGGTTCAAATCCGGTCGTGGGCTCCAGAAAGGGGAGCGACTTCTTAGGAAGGCGCTCCTGTGCAAAGGAAAGGAGAGGAGAGATGGCCAAGAAGGTATTCGTGAGGGACAAGCCCCACGTGAACGTGGGGACCATAGGCCATGTGGATCACGGCAAGACCACTTTGACCGCAGCCATGACCAAGGTCTTATCTTTCAAGGGGTTAGCGGAGTTTAGGCCCTTTGACACCATCGACAACGCCCCGGAGGAGAAGGCCAGGGGTTTGACCATCGCCATCAGCCACGTGGAGTATTCCACGGAGAAGCGCCATTATGCTCACATCGACTGTCCTGGCCATGCCGACTACATCAAGAACATGATCACCGGGGCGGCGCAGATGGATGGGGCCATCTTGGTGGTCTCCGCCCCTGATGGGCCCATGCCTCAGACCAGGGAGCATGTGCTTTTGGCCCGTCAGGTAGAGGTGCCCAGCATGGTGGTCTTCCTCAACAAGGTAGACATGATGGAGGACCCGGAGTTATTGGAGTTGGTGGAGTTAGAGTTGAGGGAACTTTTGACCGGTTATCGTTTCCCTGGGGAGGAAACCCCCATTGTGAGGGGGTCAGCCCTATTGGCCTTGGAGTCGGCCTCTACCGACCCTGATGCTCCGGAGTACAAATGTATTTGGGAACTCTTGCGGGCGGTAGATGAATACATCCCTACTCCCCTGAGGGAGATAGAGAAGCCGTTTCTCATGCCCATTGAGGACGTATTTGGCATCAAGGGGCGGGGGACGGTGGTCACTGGTCGGGTAGACAGAGGGACGGTCAAGGTAGGGGAAGAGATAGACATAGTGGGTTTGAAGGAGGAGGTACAGAGGACCACGGTGACTGGGGTGGAGATGTTCCACAAGATGTTGGAGCAGGGGCAGGCTGGGGATAATATCGGTTGTCTCCTGCGGGGAATAGAGAGGGAGGAAGTAGAGCGGGGGCAGGTTTTGGCTGCTCCAGGGAGCATCAAGCCCCATACCACCTTTCAGGGGGAGGTTTACGTCTTGAAGAAGGAGGAGGGTGGTAGGCATACCCCCTTCTTCAGCGGTTATCGTCCCCAGTTCTTCATTCGCACCATGGATGTTACTGGGGAGATAAGGTTACCGGAGAGCGTGGAGATGGTGATGCCTGGGGACAACGTGAATTTGACGGTGAAGTTGATCGTTCCCGTGGGCCTAGAGGAGGGTTCGCACTTTGCCCTCCGGGAGGGGGGGCGAACCGTGGGCGCCGGGGTCATCACCAAGATATTGGA
>CAYUAM010000053.1:0-9683 GCA_964442805.1 uncultured Anaerolineales bacterium
GGGAAAGGAGAAGAGGTGGCTATTACCTCTTAGGGGGTCGCGATGAGCTCCAGCGGTATATCGTAAACCCTCATCTCTATCTCCTGGGAGACCGCTTGCAAGGGGTGAACGGTAGTAACGAGGGCTGGGGATACCTACATCCCCAGCCCAATTGAACCTTCTCCAAAAACGGTCTTCTCCCTTAGAGCCTGCTTCCTTCCGGCATCTTGGTACTGAACTCCAGGTAGCGCAAAAGATCGCTGCGGCGCAGCAGGCCCACCAGCCTGTGGCCCTCTTCCACCACCGGCAGTTGTCCTACATCCTTGCCGCTCAGGGCGCTCAAGGCCTGGTCCACGCCGTCGCGGGGCGAGACCATGACCAAACGCTCCAGGGGGGTCATAGCCTGAGCCACCGTGGTTCTAACCCATTCCTCCCGTGGCACCTTTCGAACGTCGTACAGACAGATGAGCCCGTGCAGTTGGCCATCGCTGACCACCAGGAAGGTGTGACGGTCAGACCTAAGCACGTAGTCATCCACTAATTGCTGGATGGAGATGCTCGGCTCCACCCCCCTATAGTCAGTGCTCATAACCTCTCCTACCCGGATCCGCCCCAGGAGGTCCCGAAGGAGAAGTTGCTGGTAACTGGTGCGAGCGGCATTATTCAAGAACCAACCGATGAAGATGAACCATAAGCCGTTGAAGAGTTGACCCTGCAGGCTACCCCAGATGCCCAGGAAGATGAGGAGGAAGGCTAGAGTTTGACCGGCGTAGGAGGCCCAGCGGGTGGCGTTTTTGAGGCTGCCGGTAGCCTTCCATAATATGGCTCGCAGCAGGCGTCCCCCATCTAGGGGGAATCCTGGCACTAGGTTGAAGGCCCCCACGGCAGCGTTGGTAAAGGCCAGATAGCCCAGGAAGGCGGCCAAGGGTTGGCTGAGGCCACCCAGAAACAGGCTCAACAGGCCTGAAACGAGGGCCACGGCGAAACTGGCCAGGGGCCCAGCCAAGGCCATCAGGAATTCGGAGGAAGGACTATCCGGCTCCTCGGTCATGCTGGCCACCCCACCGAAGATGAAAAGGGTGATATTGCGGACCTCTCCGCCCCTGGCCTTGACTATGAGGGAGTGGGAGAGTTCGTGAGCCAGGACGGAGGCGAAGAAGGCCAGGCTGGTCACCAGACCGACGAGCCAATAGAGCCAGGGGGACCAGCCGGTATATTGCTGGGGGAAATAACCAGCGGCCAAAGACCAGGTTAGCAGGCCAAAAATGAGGAGCCAACTATAATCTATATCTATCTCTATCCCCCACAAGCGGCCTAAACGCCAAGAACCTCTCATTTTCCCTCCTTATTTCCGGTCGAGAAGGGTATCGAAGTCATCGCTGAAGGAAACCCGCAACCATTATGTGAACTCTCGCTTCAACCTCTCCACCTGTTCGGGGGTCAACTTCTTGAGTTCCCGCTTAGCCAAGGGGCCAGCCTGGAGGGCTACCTCCTGCTCCTCGTAGGTGGGGCACTCCTCCTGATAGACCACCCCTATGGGAATCCTCTCCCCCCACTCCTGGGCCAATGGCCAGGCTTCATCTCGGTCATGTCGATCATGGCCCTCCTCCTCCACGTCATAGATCCGGGCTCGATACCAGTCGTAGGTGTTGAGTTTATTGAAGGTCACACAGGGTTGGAGGACATCCACCAGGGCGTAACCTCGATGTTGGATGGCCTCCTTGAAGACCCGCACCATATGATCCCGGTCTCCAGCGAAAGTGCGGGAGATGAAGGTGGCCCCGGAGGCCAAGGCCAGGGCCCAGGGGTTGAGCGGGGCTTCGATGGCCCCCTGGGGGGAGGTCTTGGTTACGAAACCTTTGTCGGAGGTGGGGGAATACTGCCCCTTGGTGAGGCCGTATATTTGGTTATTCTCCACGATATGGGTGATGTTCAAGTTGCGACGCATGGCATGCAAAAAATGGTTCCCCCCGATAGCATAGCCATCCCCATCTCCAGTGACCGCCAGCACCACTGACTCGTGGTTGGCCAGTTTGGCCCCTGAGGCTACGGCTAAAGCACGGCCGTGAATCCCCATGAAGCCGTTGACCTTGAGATAGTCGGGCAGTTTGCTCCCGCAACCGATCCCGGAGGAGATGAGAAGTTGACGGGGTTCCAGGCCCAGATCAGCCAAGGTGATCTTCAAGGCCCCCAGGATGCCGTAATCTCCACAGCCCGGACACCAAGTAGGTTTCTGATAGACGGTGAAATCAGTAGGTTTGACCATCGAAATCCTCCTTCTTGAAGCGGGTGAGGATATAATCCACGGAGAAAGGCCGCCCATCATATTTCAGGATGCTAGACTCTACTTTTATCCCCGCCTCTTGCCTAATGAGGCCGGCTAACTGGGCGCTATAATTTTGCTCCACCCCGATGACCCGCTCGGCGCCCCCCAAGACCTCGCTCACCCTCTCCCTGGGGAAGGGCCATACTTGAGGCAAATGGAGCATATTGGCCCTCGTGCCCCCCTCGTTCAATCGATCCACCGCCTCGCGCAAGGGGCCATAGGTGGAGCCCCAGGCCACGAAGGTGACCTCTGCCTCCTCCGGCCCATATAGTTCCGGCGGCCAGATATCCCCCCGCGCCGTCTCCAGTTTCTTCATGCGCTTATTCATCATATGGATGCGGTTTTCTCTATCCTCACCGATGTGGCCATCAGGCCCGTGCTCATCGCTGGTGACCGGGTAGACCGCCTTGGAGTGGGAGCCGGGCAAGGCCCGAGGGGAGATGCCCGATTCGGTGAAGGCGAACCTCTCATATTCGCCCTCCTGCCTATCCAGATCCTCCGGGCTCAAAATCTCGCCCCGGTCTATCTTCACCCCTTCGAACTCGAAGGCCTCCAACTCCACGGTGCACAAGGAGTTGGCCAGGAATTGGTCGTAGAGCACTATCACCGGGGTCTGGTACTTCTCCGCCAGGTTAAAGGCCCGGGCCCCGGCCTGGAAGGCCTGCTCCACCGTCCCCGGAGTCAACACCAGCCGGGGAAAATCACCCTGCGAGGCGTGGAGCACGAAGCGAAGGTCTCCCTGCTCGGTGCGAGTGGCAAAGCCGGTGGAGGGGCCGGGCCGCTGGCCCTCCACCACTACCAAGGGGGTCTCGGTCATGCCCGCCAGCCCCAAAGCCTCCACCATCAAAGAGAAGCCACCGCCAGAGGTGGCGGCCATCCCCCGCACCCCTACATGGTTGGCCCCGATGGCCATATTGATGGCCGCTATCTCGTCCTCGGTCTGCTTGACCACGATGCCATACTCGGCGGCATGAGCGGCCATCCACTCCATGACGGGGGTGGTTGGGGTCATGGGGTAAGCGGAGATGAAACGGCAGCCGGAGGCCAAGGCCCCCAGGCAGAAGGCGTGATTGCCGTGAAGGAGCATGCGCGGGGGTGTTTCTATCACCTCCAAGCAATGCTCAAAACCTGCGGCGTAGTTATCCTGGGCGAACTTATAGGCGGCCTCGGCCACCTTCAAGTTGGCCTCCACCACACTTGTACCCTTCTTGGCGAAATTCTTCTCGATCAGCCCGGCGATCTTCTCGAAACTGTAGCCGGTGACGCCAGTAGCCACGGCGATGGCAGCGGTGTTGACCATCACTCGATGGCCGCCTACCTTCTCGGCCATCTCCACCAGAGGGGAGGAGAAGGCCCTGATACCTTCGTCTTCCAACCCCTTGGCCTCAACCTTTAGCCCCTGGTCGTAGATGATCCCTCCTCCCTCCACTATCTCGGCCCGATGTTCCTCCACGGCCTTCTCGTTCATAGCCAAAAGGAGGTGGACTCCATCGGTATGGCTGTAGATAGCATGAGGGGCCACCCTTATCTGGAAGAAGTTATGTCCCCCACGGATGCGGGACATGTAATCTTGCATAGCGAAGATATGGAGGCCACCTCGCGCCAGGGCTTGGGCGAAACCACCTCCGCTCGACTCAACCCCCTGACCGGCCTCCCCAGCGATCTTGAAGGTCATATCGTTTAACGACATCGCACTTCCTCCCTTGTAGAGGGGACGTTATACCTATTCTTCCAACCTCTCGAACATATCCTTGCCCACCCCGCACTCGGGGCAGACCCAATCGTCGGGCAGATCCTCGAAGGGGGTGCCGGGCGGGATGCCGCCAACGGGATCACCCACGGCTGGGTCGTAGATATACCCACAGGATAGACATTCCCATTTAGCCATCGATTCCCTCCTTTCGCTCCTTTAGGCTCGTGTTATCTCTCTTCAACTTTTCGCACTATCTCTAGAATCTCTTCTATATCTGGCTCCTCTTTGGTAGGATAGACCTTGGAGAAGCAAACAAACCCTTCCTTGTCCACCACAAATATGGCCCTTTTGGCGAAGCCCCTCTCCTCGTCAAATACGCCATAACTCTTGCTTACCTCCCCATGGGGCCAGAAGTCGCTCAGCAAGGGAAAGGATTTGATCCCTAGCGACTTGGCCCAGGCTTTCTTAGTGGGGACGCTATCCACGCTTATACCCAGGACCTGGGTATTGAGGCGCGCCAACTGGGGCATGGCCTCCTCGAAGGCGCGCATCTCCGACCCTCAAGCCGAGGTCCAAGCCAGGGGGTGAAAGGCCAGGACCACGTTCTTCTTGCCTCGATAGTCGCGCAGGCTAACCTTCTCGCCCCCTACGGCGGGCAGAGTGAAATCCGGCGCTTGCTCCCCCACCTGGACCATCTTTCCGCTGCTCATCATAGACCCTCCTCTATAGCACTCTCGATTCGAGACCACACCTCTCGACCCCTAAACGAGGAAACTTTCGAACTTCTCCTTCTTTGCATTGCAGAGGGGACATCTATCGGGGAGGTCGCCTTCGATGGTATAGCCGCATACTTGGCAAATATGGATAACGCCGATTTGGGGGTCCCTCCCCTCGTCCACCGCTTCCTTGGCCGTTCGATAGAGGGAGGCGTGGACCTTCTCCGTTTGCAGGGCCCAATCGAAGGTCCGCTCTGCCCCTTTCTCCTTTTGAAACTGGGCGGCCGCTTTGTAGACGGGATACATCTCTTCGATCTCGAAGGTCTCCCCATCTATCCCTACCTGCAGATTATCTGAGGTGCTCCCCAAGCCGAAGGGGGCCATAGCCGCCACTAAGAAGTCGTCCTTAATTTGGCGCAACTCCGTATAGTGATTGGTGGCGTGAACTTGCTCTGCGTTGGCTACGGCCTGGAAAAGCCGGGCTACATTGGGGAAGCCTTCCTTCTCCGCTTTATCGGAGAAGATGGCGTATCTTATATGGGCTTGACTCTCCCCGGCGAAGGCGCTTCGTAGATTCCCAGCGGTCATCTCACGCATGGAAAACCTCCTTTCAATTCTAACCTATTCACCGAATGCTACGTGGGCTTCTGAAGGCTTAGGTGCAAAAAGAGGGATCAATAATATTATATCATAAAGTGAGACCCGATACAGAGATAAAGCATGGGGGGATTGACATTAAGAGGCGACATCAAAAGGGTTGTAGCCGTTATCCCTCTGGCCTTCATTCCTCCAGTCGACGGGCCAGGAGCCGCCAAGCGCCGAGATAGAGAAGGAGGGCGAAAATCGCTAACGCTATCCAATCTCCAACTAAGGGCATGATGGCGTCTTCTCCAGCCAAAAGATGGAAGCGTAAGCCATCCACCGCGTAGGTGAGGGGGAGACCGTAGGCTACCAGCCTCAAGGCCCTGGGCATGGCTGAGAGGGGGGAGAAGACCCCGCATAGGAAGATCATGGGGAAACGAAAGTAGTTGGCCAAGGTCATGGCCTCGAAGACCTCTCGCACGGCCACCGAGACGAAAGTACCTAACAAGGAGAAAGCGATGGCGGCTAAAACCAAGGTGGGCAACGCCAAGAAGGGTGAGGAGAGAGGCAAACCCAAGGCCAAGACGGAAGCCCCCATTACCAAGAAAGCGGTCAAGAGACCAAAAGCCACCCCGCTCGCCGCCTTACCCAGGACGATGGCCGCCGGGGTGACAGGGGCCAGGGCCAGCCTTTCCAAGGCCCCGATCCGCTTCTCGAAGGCTACCACTATGGCCTCCATGGAGGTGGCCCCAAAGAGGAGGGTTACTCCCACCAGCCCTGGGATCACCTGCCTGATGTCCTCCGGGCTCCTCAAATAGAAGGCCAAAATTAGGGCTCCCGGGAAGATGATCGCCCAACTGATCAAGGGGGGCTTTAGGTAATAAGCCCGAAGGTCTTTCAGGGCGATATACCCTGCCCGCACTATCTGTTCTCTCATCCCCCCTTCTCCAAGAGCATGGCCTCCGCTTCCAGGCCAGTGAGCCTGACGAAGGCGTCCTCCAAAGTGGGGCGAAGGGTGTTCACGGATTTGATCCCCACCCCCATTTCCTCCAAGCGACGCACGACCAGGGGAAGCACCGCACTCAGCTCCCCAACCTGTATGCGTACCCTATCCCCCATGATATAGACATCCTCTATGCCAGGACAACCCCGCAATGCCTCCACCGCTTTCCCATCAAGAGGAGACAACTCTATCTCCAAAGCCTGCTGCCCTTGGGTCATCTGACGAAGGGAAGCGGGGCTGCCCATCGCTTTGAGCCTCCCTCCCACCAGGATGGCCACCCGGTCGCAAAGGGCTTCCGCCTCAGCGATGAGGTGGGTGGTAAGGAAGATGGTTACCCCCTGCTCCTTCAGTTCCCTGATCTGCCTTCGCAGGGCCCGCGCGCTGATCACGTCGAGGCCGGTGGTAGGCTCGTCCAAAAAGAGCAGGGAAGGCGCATGGATCAGGGCAGCGGCGATGGTCAGCCGTCTCTTGAGGCCACGGGAGAGAGTTACAAAAGGCTGCTCCCGGCGCTCCCAAAGGCCGAACTGGCGTAGGAGCGATTCCGTCCGGGCTCTCAATTCTTCCCCAGGAACCCCATAAAGGTGGCCCACGAAGGTGAGGTTTTCGCGGAGGCTCAGTTCATCATAGAGGTTGGACTGCTCTGGGACCACACCAACGCAGGATTTCACTGCCAGCCTTTCCCGCACCACATCGTATCCGCCCACCCAGGCTCGTCCTCCACTAGGCTTGATCAAACCCACCAGCATGCGGATGGTGGTAGTCTTCCCGGCCCCGTTGGGGCCCAGAAGGCCGAAGATCTCCCCTGTCCTTATCTCGAAGGTTAGGCCGTCCACGGCCAGGAGTTCCCCATAATATCGGGTTAGCCCCTCCGTTCGGACGGCAAACTCGTCATTCATTGGAGCGCCTATCCCCCTGAGTTCTATCTATCGTCCCGGAGTTCACCCCCTCTAAGGCCTTCTGGGTCGCTTCCCTCCACCGGGCCAACTCTTTCTCATCTAAGAAATAATGAACTCGGAAGCCTCGGCGCTCCCCTCGCACTAATCCTAAGTTCCTAAGGACGCGCAGATGCTGTGAGACCGCCGGCTGAGATACCCCTAACCTGTCCGCCAAGGCCATCACGCACAGGGCCGAGCCCGGCTCCTGCTGGGCCAAAAGTTTGATCAGCCGAAGGCGAGTGGGATCAGATAGGGCCTTGAATATGGACGCTAAATCCTCCATCTAATCTCCATAAGTAAATGATTATATACCTATATATCATAGCATATTTTGTCCCCTCGGTCAAGCCTATTCCCCACCTTGAACCAAAAGGAAGGATGACTTCCCTACCATACCAGAAGATGAGGTTTTTCCTCACCTGGTACCGAGATCCGTAGAATTTTCTTGCTCGACTTGACAAAAGGCCAATCGAGGGTATAATTAGTATATCTAACTATTAGAGAGGGAAATTATGTCTCCTTCGCCTGAGGAATGCAGTCGTGAGATGTTGGACGTGGTGCCGCTGGTCATGCGCACGATTCGCGCCGAGATGCGCCACCATCGCACGCCCGAGCTCTCGGTGCCGCAGTTTCGCGTGTTGACCTTCTTGAATCGCCACGAGGACGCATCGCTCTCGAATGTCGCCGGTCACATCGGCCTAACGTTGCCCTCGATGTCCAAGATCGTTGATGGGCTGGTAGCCCGCAACCTGGTCACGCGCCAGACGCATCCTGGCGATCGGCGCCGCGTGAAGTTGGCGCTGACCGCAGAAGGACAGGCGGCCCTACACTCAGCACGCGCGCTCACTCAGGCCAGCCTGGCCGAGCGGTTGGCGGTGCTTTCGCCGTCCGAGCGTGCCACCGTCCTGCAGGCCATGCTGACCCTGCGCTCCATCTTTGACTCAGGCCGAGAGGCCCAGACCGACATCGTGAGGTAGCCCTATGTCCATTCTGGAGACACAAGCACTGACGCGGCGTTTCGGCGAGACCGTCGCCGTGGATGCACTGACGATTTCGGTAGAAGCCGGCGAGATGTTCGGGCTGCTTGGCCCGAACGGTGCCGGCAAGACTACCGTGATCAAGATGCTGACAACCCTGCTGCCACCCACGTCAGGCAACGCCTGTGTGGCCGGCTTCGACATCGTTCACCACGCGGCAGAGGTGCGCCGCGTCATCGGCTACGTTCCGCAGATGCTCTCGGCCGATGGCTCCCTGACCGGCTACGAAAACCTGCTGATCTTTGCCAAGCTCTACGACATCCCGCGCGCCGAGCGTGAGTCGCGTGTGCGGAACGCGCTGGCCTTCATGGGGTTGGTTGACGCAGCGGACAAGCTCGTACGCACCTACTCGGGGGGGATGATCCGGCGGCTGGAGACCGCTGAGTCCTTCTTGCACAGGCCGCGCGTGCTGTTCCTGGATGAGCCAACGATTGGACTGGACCCGCTGGCGCGCAAAGCAGTGTGGGAACACATCGAGCAACTGCGGGCCAACTATGGTACGACGATCTTTTTGACCACTCACCTTATGGAGGAAGCGGACAGCCTGTGTGACCGGGTGGCGATCATGCACCTGGGCAAGGTGGCAGCCATCGGCTCACCGGCCGAGCTCAAAGCCCAGGTCGGCGGTGAAGGGACAACTTTGGACGACGTGTTCGTCCACTATGCAGGGAGCACACTCGACTCTGGGGGAGGATATCGTGAGACTTCAAGAACAAGACGCACCGCGCGGCGGCTGGGCTAGCCTGGCTCTATCGCGCGGGGTGGCAAAAGCGATGGCCGCCATCGCCGCGTTTGTGGAAAAGACACTGGTCATTGCCGAGCTAGAAGCGCGCAAGCTACGCCACGACCCAACGGAGCTTTTCACGCGTGCCGTGCAGCCAGTGTTGTGGCTGTTGGTGTTTGGCCAGGTATTCTCGCGCGTACGCGCCATCCCTACCGGGAACCTGCGCTACATTGACTTTATGGCCCCTGGTATCCTGGCGCAGAGCGTCTTGTTCATCTCCATCTTCTACGGCATCGCCATCATTTGGGAGCGCGACCTGGGGATCGTTCACAAATTCCTGGCCAGTCCCACGCCGCGCGCGGCACTGGTATTGGGCAAGGCGCTCTCAGCCGGTGTCCGCTCCCTGGCGCAGGGCCTCATCATCTATGTGGTGGCGGTGCTGCTAGAAGTGAGAGTGAACTGGAACCCCTTGGCGCTTGTGGGCGTGTTCGTTGTCGTGGTCTTGGGCGCGGCGTTATTTTCCACCCTCTCGCTCATCATCGCCTGCCTGGTCAAGACGCGTGAGCGCTTTATGGGCATCGGTCAGTTGCTGACCATGCCGCTGTTCTTTGCCAGCAACGCCATCTATCCCATCTCCATCATGCCCGGCTGGCTGCAGGTGATCTCGCGCGTTAACCCGTTGACGTAT
>CAYUAM010000054.1:0-9570 GCA_964442805.1 uncultured Anaerolineales bacterium
ATAGAGAACGCCAAGGCCCTGAGCGATGGTTTGGCCCGGCGAGGTTTGCGGATAGCCTATGGGGGGACCGATACCCACCTCCTCTGCCTCGACCTTAAGGCCATCCCCACCACCACCGGTTTCCCCTTGAAGGGAGAGATAGCGGCCCGCATCCTGGACCTGTGTGGCATCGTGGTCAACAAGAACACCATCCCTGGGGATACCAGCGCCGCCGACGCCAGTGGCATCCGTCTGGGCACCCCTTGGGTTACCCAGCGGGGGCTGGGGCCGAGGGATATGGATGAGATAGCCGACCTCATCCATAAAGTGGTCACCAACATCCAGCCCTTCAGTTACATAGGGGCCCGCGGGGAGTTGCCTCGAGGGAAGGTCGATCTGGCGGTCATAGAAGAGGTGAAGCGAGGGGTGGAGAAACTCGTAGGCAGGGCGAAGGATAAGGCGGCCCGGGAGAGCGGCTACCCCCATTACTATATCCCTTCCCCCAAGCCTCCTCGCAGTTCGCCCCTCGGCGAAGAACATGAGCGGCTGGGGGCCCAGTGGGGGGAGAGCCAAGGCTGGCGGATGCCCCTCCACTATGGTGAGCCAAACCAGGAGGCAAAGGCCGCCACCGAGGCGGCGGCCCTCTTCGACCTGAGCGACTCGGGGCTCTTGGAGGTCAGCGGGGAGAGGGCCAAGGGGCTCCTCCAGGGGGTAACCACCAATAACCTGATTGGCCTGCGACCTGGGCAGGGCCAAGTTAACTTGATCCTGGAGGAAAATGGCCAGGTGATGGACGATATCTCCATTCTGCGCCTGGCCCCCGATGGTTGGGGGCGCGACCGCTACCTTCTGATAACTAACCCTCAAAATAGCGAAAAGGTGAAAGAGTGGCTCCGCGCCCTCTCCGATGGCTATACCCTCTTCGACCACGAGGATATCATGGCCAAGGTGGAAGGGCCGGCGGTCATCCGCGACCTGAAGGAGGAGCCGGACTCCCGGACCATCATCTCCTTGCGGGGGCCTAAGGCGCGGGAAGTGCTGGGCCAGGCCAACCCCGAATGGCCCGGCCTGGAACCCTTCTCCGTCTGGGAGGGGGAGATAGGAGGCCTACTGACCCTCGTCTATCGCCACGAGGATGAGCGTTTCCATATCATCCTCCCTTCCTCGGCTGCGCCGAGGTTGTGGCTAAGGCTCATGCAGGTTGGAGAAGGCTTGGGCCTCCGGCCAGCGGGGGTGGAGGCCAGAGAGGCCTTGCGGAAAAGAGAGGGCCTCCCCTCTTATGGAGGCGACAAGGTAGATGGCCTCTCCCTATATCGGGCTGGCCAGGCCTCCTTCTTCTCCCTCACCAAACCTTATTTCGTGGGGCAGAGGAGGCTAATGGCTGGCTTGGGGCTCAAAGTCGAGAAGAAAGAGTTCCGGTATCAGGAAGAAGAGGGCCAACTTCGCCGCACTTCCCTCTACCCTGAACATCTGAAACTGACCAAAAAAGTCGTGCCCTTTGCCGGTTGGGAGATGCCGGTTTGGTACACCAGCATCGCCGAGGAGCACAAAGCGGTGCGGGAGGGGGCCGGCCTCTTCGATGTGGGCCACATGGGGGTGCTGGAGATCGCCGGCGAGCATGCTACTCGCTTTCTAGACCTGGTCATGACCAACTACGTCAGTTGGCTCAGCGATGGCCAATCCCAGTATGGTTACATCCTCGACCCCCAGGGCCAGGTCTTGGACGATGTGACCATCTATCGTCGCCGGGCTGACCTCTACCTGATGGTGGCCAACGCGGTGAATCAGGGGAAGATACTGGCTTGGCTGAAGGCGGTCAACTCCCGAGAATATCTCATCGATCAGGAGTTTCCTTGCCGGGAGATAGAGGGAGAGGTGATCATCAGGGACCTGAAAGACCCTTCCTTGGGAAAAGAGCGAAGGATGGACCTGGCCCTCCAAGGGCCCCAATCCCTCCCCATCCTCTCGCGGTTGATAGACGATGAAGGACTGCGCCGAAGATTGAGGAGGTTGCGTCGCTTCGAATTCGTGGAGGGAGAAGTCGGGGGCCTAAAGGCCATCATCTCCCGCACCGGCTACACTGGGGAGGAATGGGGCTTTGAACTCTACGTCCACCCCGATGACGCGTTGATCCTTTGGGGGAGGCTCTTGGAGATGGGCCAGGAGCTGGGTTTGAAGCCGGCTGGGCTGGGGGCCAGGGACTCCACCCGGACCGAGGCTGGCCTTCCCCTCTACGGCCAGGAACTGGCCGGCCCTCACCATATCTCCCCCATCGAAGCCGGTTATGGCCCCTTCGTCAAATTCCATAAGCCTTTCTTCGTCGGCCGGAAGCCCCTCTTGGAGAGGGAGAGAGAGCGGAAGATGGAGGTCATCCGCTTCCGGCTAAATTCCAAAGGCGGCCCCGTGCTTCGGCCGGGAGATCCAGTGGTGGATCGGAGGGGGAGGTATATCGGCTCGGTCACCAGTTGTGCCCTGGTGGATGGATATCAATTGGGCCTGGCCTATGTGGAGCGAAAATATAACCTGGAGGGGACCCAGATAGGGTTATTCGCCTCGCCCAAGAGGGCCAAGGAGAAGCCCATAAGCCAATTGGCCCTGGGAGATGTGATGCCTCTCCACCAAGAGGCTACGGTCCTCAGTCGCTTCCCGGCTGAGAGGGAGAAAGAAGAAGAAAGGGGGAAAGGCGTAGGAGGTTAAGGCTTGCCTCTCTCCAGGAGGCTGGCCATCCGCGCCAAGGCGCGTTTGATCTCCTCTTCTTCGCTCCTCACCGGGAAGACCCGCAACCCGGTGATTTGACTGACCACGCGGAGGCAAAACTCCTGCTGAGGGTCGGCCAGGGCCAGGGTCAAATCTCGCCCCTCTCGCCCCACCGGGACGCAAAGCAGCCTCCTAGCCACCTCCAAAGGGATCAAGGAGGCCAGTTCCGGGTCGGGTATCTCGGGGGTAAGGGGAAAATAGGGGACCTCTTCTATCCCTTCTTCGATCTCTCTCCCCAGCGGGGTTGGTAGCTCTTCCTCTGCCAGACAGATGGAAGAGGAGGGATTAAATTTAGCCTCATACATGGCTCGGTCGGCCTGATCGACTAGGCCTTCCCTCTCCTGGGCTCTTAAGGGGTAGGAGGAGACCCCCACGCTGACGCTGAAATGGCGGGGCCCGGCCCCTTCCAAAGTCTGGGGGGTGGCCGCCACCCGTTCGCTTATCCTTCCGGCCACGGCAAGGGCCTCCATTACCTCAGTGCGGGGCAGGATCACCGCAAACTCATCCCCTCCGTAGCGGCAGACTATATCCCCCGTTCGCACCGCCGCGTCGATCGACCGGGCTACCCCTTTGAGAACGGCATCGCCAGCGGTATGGCCATGGCTGTCGTTGAAAGCCTTGAAATCATCTATGTCTATCATGAGGAGGGATAGGGAAGAGTCGCTCCTCTCCGCTCGGGCCAGTTCCTCCTCCAGACGGCGCTCGAAATGGCGTCGGTTCCAAACCCCGGTCAGGGGGTCGGTGGCCGCCAGTTGAGCCACATACTCCCGCAACCTCTGATTCTCCATGCAGAGGGCCATATGATGGGCCATCAGGAGGAGGGCCTCCAGATCGTCCTCCTCGAAGGGTTGGCCATCGGAGCGATCGGATAGGTTTATCACTCCTACGATGCGTCCCTGTAAGGAGACTGGGGCGCTGAGGAAGGAGTCAGTGGAGTAGCCCAGGCCACGGACGGGAAAGCGGCCATCCTTCCTTATGTTCTCCACCCGGAGGGGTCGCTGGTTTTGGGCCACCCAACCGGCGATCCCCCGCCCCAAAGGGATGCGGGTGCCCAGGACCACCTCTTGGGGGAGCCCGAAGGCCCTCTCTATAACTAAGGCATCTCCCTCTATCGACATATAGGAGATGCGCTCGCCTCGGAGAGCCTCCTTGGTGGCCAACAGGGCAGAGTCCAAAAGATCTCTGTCCTGTCCCTCGCTGCCCTCAGGGTGTGGGCTTATCTTCTCCACTTTTCTCTTCTTCCTGTAGGGAGAGCCTTTTCCCCAGCAAGCGACCCTGGAGGGTTGGGGAGGAGGGCCTGAGGGTGGTGAAAACATAGCCTACCCCCGGCACGGTGACGAGATAGCGGGGGTTAGCGGGGTCAGGCTCGATCTTCTGGCGCAGATGATGTATGTGGGTTTTCACCAACCCCTTCTTCTCATCGTCGGAGCCCCATACCAGTTCTGCTAACTTCCCCTCGGTGAGCACCGCGCCCTTGTTGACGGCCAAGACATAGAGCACCTCGAACTCGGTGGAGGGTAGTGGGACTCTTCCCTCTGGGCCCATCACCTCCAGACGCTCCGGGTCCAGGGTCAGGTCGCCCACCACCAGTTTCTCGCGGGTGGTAACTGGCGCTGGGGTCCCGGCCCTCCTGGTTACCGCAGCGATACGGGCCAAGAGTATGCGGGGACTGAAAGGTTTGGGGATATAATCATCGGCCCCGGCGGCGAAGCCTTTGAGGACATCCTCATCGCTTTGACGTTGACTAAAAAGGATGAAAGGCGTGGTAGTCCCATTACGAACGGCCTCGCAGAGTTCATAGCCGCTCAGTTTGGGGAGGTCAACCTCGGAGATCACCAGGTCTGGCTTCTCAGCCCGCCAGTAGGCCAGGGCCTGTTGGCCATCCTGGGCGGTCACCACGCTGTGGCCTTCTCGAGTTAGGAGGTAGGTTAAAAGATCGAGGTTATACCGATCGGAATCGACTAAAAGGATCCTCATCGAGGCCCCCGCTCCTCTAAGCCCCAGGCCGTCGATGGCCCAAGACTCTCCGCCTTAATTTCCCATTATAGCATGAAGAGAATGAAACTGCAATAGCCAAGCCTGGATTTCAAATCGGACGACCAATATTAACCTTGGACCTGAAACCAAGTTACACTATAATGCGTATATCATATTGTGGGGAAGAGGGATGGAGCAGGAAGAGGGGTGGGTCCGTGGGGCGCTGGCTGGCGACCATGAGGCCTTCGCTCGCCTCGTCGATATCTACCAGGCCTCGGTCTACAACCTGGCCTACCGCATGCTGGGTAATGCCGCCGACGCCGAGGACGCCGCCCAAGAGACCTTCCTTCGAGCCTATAGTCGACGGCGAGGTTACGACCCAACCCGGAAGTTCTCCTCCTGGCTCCTCTCCATCGCTGCCCACTATTGCATCGACCGGCTCCGCCGTCGGCGCTATATCAACCTCTCCCTGGAGGAACTCCCCCCGTGGCGACAGTTGGCCCAGGGCCGTGACGCGGAGGGGGAGGTGGCCCGCCGGGAGGAACGGGACGAGGTCCGTAGGTTGCTCCAGCACCTTCCCCCGGATTATCGAGCGGTGGTCATTCTGTACTACTGGGAAGATATGAGCCTGCGTCAAATCGGAGAAGTTCTAGGCCTCGGAGAGGGGGCGGTGAAATCTCGTTTGCATCGAGCCCGGAGGATGTTGGCCCAAGGGCTCAAGGAGACGAGGGGACCTGTCCCTCAGTGTGATGGGGCGATCCCCTGAGGGGAGGCGAGATGCATCCGGTGGAGAATGAGGAGTTGATCTCTCGATATTTAGACGGGGAACTGAGCGGCGAGGAAAGGGAGGTCCTGAAAGGCCACCAGGAGGGTTGTCCTGGCTGCCGAGAGGAGTTACAGGCCTTGGAAGAGGTGGTGGCCATTTTCTCGGGGACCCCTCTCCTCTCGCCGCGATCTGGCTTCACCGAGCGGGTGATGGCCAGGTTAGCCCAGAGGGAGGCTAGCCGTCGAGTTTGGAAGGTAATGGCGGCCTTGATGGGGGCCTCCCTCCTCTTGGCCATCTTCGCCTCACTCCCTTTGATCGAATTCGGGGATCAAATCCGGGTCGCCTTGGCTGAGTTCCCTCTCTTGCTCAATTTGGGGATGAACCTAACAGAGGAACTGCTGGCTATCCTATCTTCCTGGGGTCGAGCCTGTTGGTTGATAGCGGAGGCCTTGAGCAAGGCCCTGGACCCTCGGGTGATTTTACTTCAGTCCATCCTGGCCTTCGGTTCGGTGGCCCTATGGATTCGCCTGGTGGTCCCCTTGGCCAGGCAAAAGAAGATGCAGAACTCAATATAGGAGGTGAAAGATGAAAAAGACTACCTTGGCCCTACTCCTTGTCCTGCTCCTAGGTCCCCTTTTGGCCTCCCCGGCTTTCGCCCAAGGGGGCGATGAGGGGCGGGTGATCTTCGGCCAGGATTACACCCTAAAATCGGGAGAGGAGTTGGAGGGGGATTTGGTGGTCTTCGGCGGCGATCTCACCGTAGAGGGCAAGGCCCGACTGGATGGTGACGCGGTGGCCTTCGGCGGCGACGTCTTCATCGCCGAGGGAGGCCAGGTGGAAGGCGATGTGGCAACCATTGGGGGCCAGTTGCTCGTCGCTGGAGAGGTGCGAAATGGCGCAGTCAGCGTGGGTGGAGATATTCGCCTGGACTCCACCGCCCACGTTGGCAACGACGTGGTGGCTGTCTTTGGCCAGGTGGAACGCTCAGAGGGTGCGTACGTGGGCGGCCAAGTGACACAGGGAGCGGAGTTACGCCTCGGGCCCCTCCATCAATTCCAGTGGGGTGGAGTCAGGCCATGGCGAATTGACATCCTCAATGGCTTCCTTTACCGCTTCTTTCGGGCGCTGGTGACCATAGTGGCCCTCATGGCCCTGGGCCTCTTGGTGGCCGCCCTCTTGCCGGAGCAGGTAAAGGTGATAGGTGAGGCGGCCCAGGTGGCACCCTTCCCTAGCATAGGGGTTGGTTTCTTGACCTTCTTCGTCTCCGCCCTCCTGATACCGCTCTTAGTGGTCATCTGCATCGGCATCCCCGTGGCCATCCTCCTGGGGCTGGCTCTGGCCGCGGCCAGCATCTACGGCTGGATCGTCATGGGCATCTTGGTGGGCCAGAGGCTGCTCCAGGCGGCCAAGGTCCAGGAGCCCGAGGCCCTGGGGTCGGCCCTATTGGGCGTCTTTCTCATCACCCTCATCTCCGCCACCCCCTTATGCATCGGCTTCCTCTTCACTTTGGCCGTGGCCTCTTGGGGACTGGGGGCGGTGATCCTCACTCGCTTCGGGACCACTCCCTACCAACCCACCAGCGCTGGAAGGAGCCTCTCGACAGGGGAAGAGAAGCCCAAGGAATCGTGATACGACTTGCAAATTTGGGCCTTTTGTGTTATGATTACCATACGTTGACCTGCTGTGTACGTGATGCCAGCACAGAGTTTTGAGCCAAACTTATTTTGAGGGAGCCGATCTCTAGAGGGGCTGTCCGTAGGACAATAACCGATAGGTAGGCACCCACCTGCGAAAGCAGGTTCAAAACCCGGCAGCACACGGCACTGCGGGCTAACGTAATAAACCAGCAGGCCTTTGGGCCTGTTGGTTTATATAGAAGGTGGCCCCAAGGTAGGGGTTGACAAATCTAATCGCCTGTGGCATACTAAGAAATCAAAAGGCTGCGATGGAGACGAGTAGGCGGCCTCTGCGGTCAGAGAGTCTGGGGAGGTGGAAGCCAGATCCGTAAGGGCCGCGCGAAAATCCCTCCGGAGCCGCCAACCGAAAGGGTGAAAGCCTCACTCCTCGCTTTGAGAAGAGGATGAGCCTCCCAAGTAGACTTGGCCGGGTTCGCCGCCCGTTATCGATGGCGAGGGCATGAACACGTGCCCTGCAGAGGGAGCGGTAAAGGCTAATTAGGGTGGTACCGCGGGGGTAGAAGCCCTCGTCCCTAGGACGGGGGCTTAATGTTTATCTGGGGGAGGCGCGATGACCGAACTTCTGTATCTCACCGATTCTTACCTCCAAGAGGGCGAGGCCAGGGTGGTAGAGGTGGCCCCGGAGGGGGTGGTCTTGGACCGCACCGCCTTCTACCCTCGGGGAGGGGGCCAGCCTGGCGACCGGGGGACCTTGCGTACCGAGGATGGACGGGAATACCGGGTCTTGGAGGTGGTCAAGGAGGGGGGGCAGATTTTGCATAAAATAGAGGGTTCTCCTCCCCCCGTGAGGGTTAAGGTTCGGGGGATCATCGATTGGGAGCACCGTTATGAACTGATGCGCACCCACACGGCGCTGCACATCCTCTGCGGGGTGATCTGGCGAGATTATGGGGCCTTGGTCACTGGGGGAAGCATGAAGCCTTTGGAGGCGCGCATGGATTTCGAACTTGAACATATGAGCGCCGATTTCGCCCAGGAGGTGGAAAGGAAGATAAACGAAGAGGTGGCCGCCGCTCGGCCGGTGCGGGTCCGCCTCCTTCCCCGGGAGGAGGCTTTCCAGATCCCAGACCTCATCCGCACCAAGATAAACCTCTTGCCAGAGGGGATTAAAGAGGTGCGAGTAGTGGAGATAGAGGGACTGGACCTGCAAGCCGATGGGGGAACCCATGTGGCTAACACCAAAGAGGTGGGACGCATAAAGGTGGTGGGCCACGAGAGCAAGGGGCGGATAAATAAGCGGCTCAAGATCGCCCTAGAATAGGCCAGGCGCTGATATCATTTCGCCGCCAGTCATGGTGAAAGATGGTGCCCGAGGTGGAGACTAAAGGATATCGCCAACGATGGGGTTGGCAGGAGACCTCATCGGAGGTGAAGGGTGTTTAAGGAAGTATCAAGCCAGGTCGATTTCGTAAAATTGGAGAAGGATATCCTCTCCTTCTGGAAAAAGAACCGCATCTTCGCGAGGAGCCTGGAGTTGCGCAAAGACGCTCCTCGCTGGGTCTTCTATGAGGGGCCGCCCACGGCCAATGGCCTCCCCCACGTGGGACACGTCCTGACCCGGGTTTTTAAGGACCTCTTCCCTCGCTACCGCACCATGAAAGGTTACTACGTTTTGCGCAAGGGGGGGTGGGATACCCACGGCCTGCCCGTGGAACTGGAGGTGGAGAAGGAACTGGGCTTCAGCGGCAAGCCGGCCATCGAGGAGTATGGGGTGGCGGAGTTCAACCAGAGGTGCCGCGAGTCGGTCTTCCGCTACGTCAACGAGTGGCGCCAGATGACTGATCGGATAGGCTTCTGGATTGATATGGATGACCCCTACGTCACCCTAAGCAACGGCTATATTGAATCGGTGTGGTGGATATTGAAGCGGCTCTGGGAAGAGGGGCTCTTATATGAGGGTTATAAGGTGGTTCCCTACTGTCCCCGCTGCGGCACCCCCCTCTCCAGCCACGAGTTGGCGACGGGCTACGCTGAGGCGGAGGACCCCTCGGTCTACGTCAAATTCCCGTTGCGCGAGGAGCCAGGCACATATCTCTTGGTCTGGACCACCACCCCTTGGACCCTGCCCGGGAATGTGGCCCTGGCCGTCAACCCCCAGGTGGAATATGTCCTGGTGGAGCAGGGAGAGGATAGGTTGATCCTAGCCAAGGCGCTCTTGGAGGAGGTTTTGCGGGGGCCCTATGAGGTGGTCCGATCTTTCCAGGGCCAGGAGTTGGTGGGCAAGCATTACGCCCCCCTTTACACCTTCTTGCCCGTGGAGGGCGACTATTGCTACACCTTGGCCGCCGATTTCGCCAGCGCCGAGGAGGGGACGGGGATAGTGCATATGGCCCCCGCCTTCGGGGAGGTGGACTTGGAGGTGGGACGGGAGCATGGCCTTCCCATCCTGCAGAC
>CAYUAM010000055.1:0-2410 GCA_964442805.1 uncultured Anaerolineales bacterium
AGGCTTCGTGGCAGGCATCGGAGGGTGGCTGGCATTGTGCGTTGGAGAGGCAGCAGTCCGCGATGGGGTTCTCATCGCAGGTATTGGATTGCAGGTCGCAGAAGGCGGTATGGCAAGCGTCGGAGGGTTGGCATTGTGTATTGGAGAGGCAGCAACCTGGGATGGGGTTCTGACTGCAGGTATTGGATTGCAGGTCGCAGAAGGCGGTATGGCAGGCGTCGGAGGCGGTGCAGTCGTCGTTGGTGAGGCAGCAACCTGGGATGGGGTTCTCATCGCAGGTATTGGTTTGAGTGTCGCAGAAGGCGGTATGGCAGGCGTCGGAGGCGGTGCAGTCGTCGTTGGAGAGGCAGCAATCCTGGATTTCCTGCTCATAGCACTCATTGGTAGTGAGGTTGCAGAGGGCCTCGTGGCAAGCATCGGAGGGTGGTTGGCATTGTGCGTTGGAGAGGCAGCAATCCTCGATTTCCTGCTCATAGCACTCGTTGGTAGTGGTATTGCAGAAGGCCTCATGGCATGCATCGGAGGCTTGGCAGTCGTCGTCGACCTCGCACTCAGGAGGCGGGCACTCATAACATACCTCAATATGGCTTATGTTTTGACAGACACAAGATACCCGTGCCCCGTCCTCCTCTTCTTCCCATGTCTCCCAGGCCCACCAATGAGTGCCCTCCCAGCCGGTATCGTAGCAGTCGCCGTCCTCGTAGCACTTTGTGCCGGCCTTGACGTGCACGCTGTTTATCACGCAGCCGTCTGGGATGTCGCCCTCGGCCCCGGTGTCAGCGTCCGTGAGCTCGGTCTTCAAGCAGAGATCGCCAGGCTCGCAACAGAAACATCGTTCAGTTCCAGCGGGGGCACACGATGGCTCGCTGGGCGTGGCCGCGAACGACGCGCCGCTCAGGGACAGGCTAAGGATCAGAACTATGAAACCAATGGCCATGAGCATCGGCCCTATGCGCTTGTTCATCCCTTCTTTGCCGCCCTGCTGCATCCTTGGGGCGCGAGCCCAGGCGGGTTGCATGCCGCCTATTCGCTTATTCATTCCCTTTCACCTCCCTTCTACAATCGGTTTTATCTTCCATTATTTATCCCTGCCTCCTTCCTCTCGAATCTTTTATCCAGGTAAATTTTGGCCTCGCCGCCGGGGGCAGCCACCTCGCTGATCAATTGACCGAAATTGGACAAAAAAATCGGCCACGAACTCGTATCGTAGCCGGTTGCACCACTGGCTCCCCGCCGCTCAGGTGCCCAACCAGAAGCAGCGTCTCAAAGCCTCTACGCCGAATGGAGATGAACGATAAATCGCGATGTTAATCTGCGACTAACTTGTAATACTATACCACAGAAATGTTCAGAAATCAACCCCCGTTCATAGTCTTCGGTTCACATTTGGTTAAGGTTTGGTTAAGAGCCCCTCCAGACCCCTTTATGGCAGGGGCTGGCTCATGGTTTCGCGACTGAATCTTCGGCGTTCAAATAGGTAGCCGAAGCCCCGGACGTTGAGGATATGAGCCGGCTGTTCGGGAAGGGGCTCAATCTTCCGGCGCAGGTTGTAGATATGGACCTTCAGTATCTTGCGGGCCTCCTCCGAGGAGCAATCGTAGCCCAGGGTCTGCCTCACCAGGCTGCGATAACTGAGGGCCCGCCCGGCGTTGTTCAAAAGGCAACGCAATATCTCGAATTCGGTGAGGGTGAGGTCCATCGGCCTGCCCTCCACCCGCACTTCCCGCCGGAAGATGTTTATGGCTAAGTTGCCAATGTCAAATTGTCCGGCGTGGCCCGGCCGGGATAGACCTACCCGGCGAAGGAGGGCGTACAGTTGGGCCAGGAGCATCCTGGTGGTGAAAGGCTTGAGGAGGTGGGCGTCGCCCCCGGCGTTCAGGCTGCGGGCCAAGGCGAATTCTTCCCCTCTTTTCCCCACCACCAGGAGGGGGGCGATAGTCCGCTCTCGTATCTCCTTGCAGGCTTCCTCCTCCCAGCCGCCGGAAAGGCCCAGGCTCAAGACCACGGCTTCGGGAGGCTCCTCATCGAGGCAGCGCAGGACCTCTGCCCTCCGGGAGGCGATGGAGGGCAACATCTCCTCCCCTTGGAGGGTCTTGGCCATCCCCTCCGCCGTCTGCTGGTCAGCATCTATCACCAGGACCCTGATCAATTCGCCGGCCTCCTTTTGGGTCACTATAACACAGGTTTCTGTTCAGGTCAAGGCCTGGGTATCTCTCATCTCACGCCACAAATGATGGCTGCTTGGCCGTCGGGAAGCAAAGATGGGTTGTAGGGGAGAGATTCGTCCCCTCCCACTTTCGGGAGGCCGCGAGGGCCTCCCCTACATGCGAGGCCACAAGGGCCTCCCCTACATGCGAGGCCGCGAGGGCCTCCCCTACATGCGAGGCCACAAGGGCCTCCCCTACATGCG